>JAYWAI010000261.1:0-4734 GCA_043782545.1 Acidimicrobiia bacterium | reverse complement strand
TTTCCCGTTGGCTGTACGCGCCATACAGCGTGGGGAGGTAGCCGATTACGAGAGCGGTGGTGCCGACTCCGGTGAAGGCTTCGAAAAGCACAAAAATTCGGGCCCCGCCATCCTTCGGCAAGATGTCGCCGAAGCCGACGGTGAAAAACACGACGGCTGAAAAGTATGAACTGTCGCCGAAGCTGCGAACGCCGGCGAGGTGGCTGCGCAGACCAAACCACAGGCAACCCCATCCGATGATTTCGATGAAGATCCACATGGTCAAGAGACCTAAAAGGCTCAGCGGGCCGAACACTGAGAGGAAGGATTCTCGTTTGCGTTCGTTAGAAAACTTGCGACTCAGCGCCCGCCACAACATCCAAGCCGTGTTGTAGAAAATCGTGGTCGGCCACCAGCGGCCCGGTCGTGGTCGATTGGCCAGCAGCGTGTTGAGGGCGTCCAGAATGGCGACGAAAACTATTGCCAGACCGAGTGCTATGACCACCGTGTTCATTGTCGAGTGAGCGTAACCTCATCGCCATGCGCATCGTGATCGTTGGGGCCGGCACGGCTGGGTGCGTGTTGGCCGCTCGACTCAGCGAGTCGTTCGATCACGAGGTGGTGCTGTTTGAAGCAGGGCCGAATTCGGACCATCGCCTGGCCCGTGGCGCTGATTTTATGGCGGCCTGCGAATCGCCGGATTTGACGTGGCCCGGCTCTACCTTGCGTGGCCGAGGCGTGGGGGGTACGTCGCAGATCAATGGCATGGTTGCGATGCTTGGCCTGCCAAGCGACTACGACGATTGGGGCATCGCCGGTTGGTCGTGGGCTGATTTGTTGCCGGCAGTTGAGCGCATTGCGGTGCCCACGCGAGTCTGCCCGGCGAGCGAATTGAGTGTCGTCGACGAAGCGCTGATCGAAGCCTGCGGGGGCGCACCGTTGGCTGGCCCAGCCCAACTCGTGTGGGACGGGCATCAACGTTCGAGCGTCGTAGAAAACTACCTTCGCCCTGCGCTGGGTAGAAGCAACGTTGTTGTACGGTGCGATGAGGTGGTGCGTGCGGTAAGCCATCGCAACGGGCGCGCTCAATCAGTCGTGTTGTCTAGTGGTCAGGCGGTGCACGCCGACCATGTCGTGGTCTGTAGCGGCTCGATCGGGTCGCCAGAAATCTTGGCGACATCCGGCGTGCCGTTCAATGCCGTAGCACCTATTGATCACGCTTCTGTCACGCGGGACTTTCGCCTGGCACGGCCACACACGGGCGCCTTGTTGTGCGCGGCGATTGCGCACAGTGATGAGGAACGGACCCTGCAAGCGTTGCCTATGGCTCGCGCCTCGGCTGGTTCTATCACCGTTGGATCGTTCGTTCGGTCCGTCGATGGCGCGTCGGTTGGTAGCGCATCGGTCGATGCCGCGTCGGCGTGGCTGACACAACTCGTTGATCATCCAGCGGTGAGATCTATTGGCATCGACTTTGGTGCTGAACAACCCGGTGGCTACACGCATCGGGCCGGGACAGTGCCGCTGGGACGATGCCTTGACGAAACAGCGCAGGTGATTGGCCTCAAAGGGCTCCGCGTGTGTGACGCTTCAATTTTTCCAACGCTGCCTCGGGCCAATCCGATGATGTCGGTAATTTTGGTAGCGGAACACTTGGCCGCGATATTTCACCAAATCGTTTCGTGAACGCTGTGTTACAAGGTTTACAAAACGTAAACCGCCAGTGGCGGGCGGGTAAACAGGCTGCTAGGTTTCGCCGCGTTGGGGCCGCGAGCCGTGGCGTCAACGTTCATTTTCTTACCTTCAAGGGGAAACCGATGACTGTTCTTATCCACCGCGCGTCGATGCGTCGACGGGCCTTCGTGGTCGCCACTGTGGGCGTCGTTGCGCTTGCGGCGTGCGGCAAATCCACCGCCAAGTCGAGCACGCCCAGCGTCACGACAACCGTAGCCGGAGCTACGACGACCGCTGGAGCGACCACCACCGCTGCGCCAGGGTCGAGCACCACCGCCAGCGGTTCAATGGTCATGGCCGACCTCAAGCATTTCACCATGGATTCTGGGGCCACGCCGGTCAACTGCATGCCCAAGAGCGGACCGCTCAATGTGGCGTGGGTATACGTTGGCGTAACTGCCGACGGCGGCTGGACGCAAGCCCATGATGAGGCTCGCAAAGCTGTTGAAGCCAAGTTCGGCGACAAGGTCAAGACCACCTTTAAGGAAACCGTCAAGGAAGGTCCCGAAACCGCTACGGCCGTTGAGAACCTTATCAAAGACGGCAACACGATGATCATCGGTACCTCCTTTGGTTTCCAAGATTCGTTCCTCGAAGAAGCCAAGAAGCACCCGGAAGTGTGTTTCGAATTCGCCACCGGCTACAAGACGTCAACCAACATGAGCCAGTTCTACGGCGCCGGTGAAGACACCGACTTCCTGGCTGGCATGGCCGCGGGTGCCGCATCCAAGACCGGCAAGATCGGCTTCGTGGCTCCGTTCCCGATCGCCGAAGTGATCCGTGAAGTCAACGCCTACGCCCTTGGTGCTCGCACGTCGAATCCTGCGGCCACCGTGCAAGTGGTGTGGACCAACACCTGGTTCGATCCGGCCAAGGAACGCGCCGCGGCCGAGTCGTTGATCGCTGCCGGCGTCGATGCTCTGGGCTCCGGCCAAGACAGCCCCGCCACCGGCGAAGCCGCCAAAGCTAAGGGCTTGCCGTGGACGGGTTACGACGCAGACCAAAGCAAGAACTTTGCCGACATCTGGCTGACCGCTACCAACTACCACTGGGCGGTCTATGAGATCCCCCGCATCCAAGCGGTGCTGGATGGCAAGTGGACCGCAGGCAATTATTACGGCAGCACCGACGACGGTTTCGTGACCTTGGCCCCCTACGGCAAGCTCGTGACCGCCGACACCCAGGCCAAGATCGAAGCCAAGCTGGCTGGTTTGAAAGATGGTTCCTTTGTGGTCTTCACCGGCCCAATCAAGAATCAAAAAGGTGAAGTAAAAATTGCCGCTGGCGCCAAGATCGCCTTTGGTGATTTGATGGGCATGGATTACCTCGTCGAAGGCGTCGTCGGCGACATTCCGAAGTGATGCATCGCTAAGAAAATTCAGGTTCGTAGAACATGAATAGTGCGGGTACGACCACAACCGCCGGGGCTCACGCTCCGGCGGTTGTGCTGACTGGCATCACCAAACGATTCCCCGGTGTGGTGGCCAACGACGGTGTGGATTTCTCAGCAAACGTCGGCGAAGTGCACGCACTGCTGGGCGAAAATGGGGCAGGGAAATCGACGCTCTCAAACGTGCTCACGGGGCTCTACCGACCTGACGAAGGCACCATTCATCTAGCTGGCGTGGCGCGTCAATTCGGTAGTCCACGTGACGCACTCGACGCTGGCGTGGGGATGGTGCATCAACACTTTCGGCTGGTACCCACCTTCACCGTGGCCGAAAATGTGGTCCTTGGCGAAACCGAGGCAGGGTTCTTTGTCGATCGGCGCGCAATCGAGCAGCGCGTCGTAGAGCTTGCCGAGCGGTACCACTTGCCCGTAGATCCAACGGCTCGTGTGTGGCAGCTGTCTGTCGGGGAGCAGCAGCGTGTCGAGATTCTCAAAGTGTTGTACCGCAATGCTCGCGTGCTCATTCTGGACGAACCAACCGCGGTGCTCACACCACTCGAAGCCGATGCGCTTTTCGTGACATTGCGCGCCATCGTGGCTGAAGGGCGAACGGTGATATTCATCTCCCACAAACTCGATGAGGTGATGGCAGTTGCCGACCGAGTTACCGTGTTGCGGGGTGGTAAGACGGTCGGCGTCGTAGAAACCGCTGGCTCCAGCGTGCGTGAACTGGCCCAACTGATGGTTGGTCGCGACGTTGAATTCACGCGCCAGAGGGCTGACGATTTGGTATTCGGCGACGCGGCCTTGGTGCTCGAAACGCGCCATCTCAACGCGTTGGATGACCGTGGCCGTGAAGCTCTTCGCGACGCCAGTATCACCGTTCGTGCTGGCGAAATTGTGGGTGTGGTGGGCGTAGCGGGCAATGGCCAACGCGAACTCGCCGAGGTCATTACGGGGTTGCGGCCATCGAGTGGCGGGGTCGTGCTCATTGACAACGTTGGGCTCCGCGGCGGTAATCCGCGTGAGGCAATTGTGGCCGGTGTGGCGCACGTGCCAGAAGATCGTTTGCATACCGGTTTGTCGCCGAGCTTGAGTGTTGAAGACAACCTGGTGCTGAAGTCATACCGCAAACCCCCGATCAGTCGATGGTCGGTGCTTCGTCGAAAGCGCATCCGATCGAACGCGATGGGTTTGATTGCTCAGTTCGATGTCAAGACTCCAGGGGCGTCGACGTCGACGCGGTTGCTGTCGGGCGGCAATGTGCAAAAAGTGTTGCTGGCTCGAGAATTCACGGCTCGGCCCAAGGTGCTCGTGGCCGCATCCCCAACTCGTGGGCTGGACGTCGGCGCTATCGAAACAGTGCGTTCGCTCATCCTTCAAGCTGCCCAAGACGGCGTTGGTGTGCTCCTGATCAGTGAGGACCTGGAAGAAATCTTGGCCCTCACGGACCGGCTGGTCGTCATGTACGAGGGCGCCATCGTGGGAGAATTCGGCACGGCTGCGGCGAGCGTCGAAGAGATCGGATTGCTCATGGGTGGCAGCAGATGAAACGACCGTCGGGCCTACGATTCGAAAAACGTCTCACCGTGGCGCGTCGCATGACCGTGCTTGTGCCGGTGTATTCGGTT
>JAYWAI010000260.1:0-4742 GCA_043782545.1 Acidimicrobiia bacterium | reverse complement strand
CCAACGGCAACGAGGTGACGTATACGCCGCCGCCGAATTGGTTTGGGCAAGCTGAGGTGCAATACACCGCGACCGATGATGCCGAACGCTCCGTAACTGGGTCGATCAAGTACACGGTGATTGGCAAACCGCTGGCACCTGGGCAACCGAGTGTCGATACGGTGAGCAGCAAGACCGCGGTCTTGACTTGGTCACCTGCGGATCCCCAGGGATCACCGATTACCGACTACCTCGTCACTTGGAACGGTGGGGAGTATCACTCCAACGGAGCCAATAAGGCCACAATTACCACGCTGGCGAATGGCCACCCAATCCAATTCGCGGTGCGTGCGCGCAACAAGGTCGATTGGGGCCCCGACAGTGTGCAATCTGGTGCGGTCGTGCCCGACCAAGTGCCTGACAAAATGGCGGCACCTGTTATATCGGCCTTTGGCGACAAGGAGCTAACAGTGACGTGGGTTCCGACGATTCCTGATGGCACCCCTGTCAAAAACTATTACCTGAAAATTAGCTCTGGCGGCACCGCGATACAGCTCCCGGCGGACACGGCGATGTATAAGTGGACAGGACTAACCAACGGAACTCCGTACACCTTTTCAATTTATGCGAAAAATAATTCAGGTGATGGAACGATAAGTGATGCATCAACGCCACTGAGTCCAGCGACCGTTCCCGTCGCTCCGACCTTGCCGACGTTGGCCAGTGTCGGGGCGATTGGCCAAGCGCGAGCCACTGTTACATGGACCAAGCCCAACGATGGTGGACGCCCGATTCTGGGCTATTGGCTGTATATCGATGGAGTTGTCAGCAAGACGTTCGAGAATGACCCGGCCTTGGCGCATACGATCGACGTGACTCCCGGGAACCACACGTTTGCGGTAGAAGCAATCAACGTGGTCGGTCATTCGCCAACAGGCCCCACGACAGCGCCATTTGTGTTTCCGAAAGAGCCTGGAGCCCCAACTCTCGCGCCCGTTTCCAGCGACGTCGATCGAAGCTCTGGCGCGTTGCCGATCACGGCACCGACCGACTTGGGAGGTTGCCCGGCAAACACGATCAGCTACGAGTATCAGCTCAACGGTGGTGGGTGGCTGGCGATGCCAGGGGGCTATGTCATCAGCGGGCTGAACAACGGGTCGACCTATTCAATTGCCGTTAGAACTCGAAACTGCTCCCCATTCGTCAGTAGCAGTTCCGCTACACAAAATTTCATACCCAGCGGCCCGCCGCTTGGCGGAAACATTTCTGTGTCGGGATCGCCGAGCGGGCAAAGCATCAGCTGGAGCACCAATGCTGTAAACGTGGGCAATGGTTCTCCGATTGCCTCGTTTAACGTCGCTTATAGCACCGGCGGCGGAGGCCCTGTTGGAGCTGCTTGGAACGGGACTACCACCCCGGGCTACAGCGTAACCCAAACCCTGACGCTCACCGTTTGTGACGTCAAAGGCCGCTGTGCCGCTGGCAGCAGCACCGTCTCCACCGGCCCGCCACCCCCCCCGCCCTCCGTAGACGTCACTACGACCAGTGACTCGTGCCCACAGGATCAATTCAATAAATCGCGTTATTCGAGCACTGGTCCATCGTGTAGCGGAAAAGGGTTCATTCCGAACGGAACGGTCCTGACTGTCGTGTGCAGGGTCGACCATGGGAAAGTGTGGTACGGGTTCGGGACTAACACATTTTGGGATCTGATTTCGGGCGGCAACTATAACGGATGGTTTGTGGCCGAAGGCGACGTAAATGCACTGGGAAATATCACCCAATTACGTACCAATTGTTGACGGTTGTGCGTAACAGTCGAGTTGAGCGGCGGAACGTGCCGAGGGACCGCATTATCTCGTTTCGTCTGCAATTCGGTCATTGCATTGCGACGGAAAGTTTCGACAAAGAAGCAACTCAAAGTTTTGTCAGATCTGATCAACGAAATTTCAGCCAAAAGTACCAACAGATACCAAATACGAAACCGATTCATGAGGTCAGAAAATGAAATTGAAAGCCCGTTCGAGAATTTGCACCTTTGTCGCCATAGGTCTCGGGCTGTCAGCCAATTTCGGCTGTAGTTCAAACTCGGCATCACAGGTCACGCTCATGACGAATACTGCAGATCAGTCCCCACCGATGTTGCCCTCCTCGACCACCTCATCGTTAGCGGTGCCCGTGAAAAAGGTCGAGGTGACTACGTCAGTCGGCACGTGTCCGCAAGATCAGTTTGATACAGCCCGTTTTTCGTCCACGGGCCCGACGTGTACCGGAAAAGGGCTTATCGCCAAGGGTTCGGCCCTTATCGTTACCTGCCGGGTAGATCATGGCGAACATTGGTTGCCGGGCGGGACGAACACATATTGGGATCTTGTAGTTGGTGGTACGTATGACAGGTGGTTCGTCGCTGAGGACACATTGACGACAACTTCTCCACTTTCTCGGGTCCTGCCCAACTGTTAACTCGAATGCCCTTCAACTCTTTGAGAAGAAAGAAAATACAAATTGACACCTGAACAAGCTCACTGGTTTGCTGACACGTTTAGCAAGTTGGTTGCCAACATCGAGCGAGCGGTCGTGGGCAAAACCCACACGGTTCGCCTCGCGTTGACAGCCATGCTTTCTGAAGGTCATCTGCTCCTCGAAGACGTACCGGGCACCGGTAAAACGTCTCTCGCTAAAGCAATGGCCAACACTGTGCAAGGCAGCCAAAACCGTATCCAATTCACGCCAGACCTGTTGCCCAGCGACGTGACCGGCGTGACCATTTACGACCAACGCACGAGCCAATTCGAGTTCCACAAGGGCCCGATTTTCGCCACCATTGTGTTGGCCGACGAGATCAACCGGGCGTCGCCAAAAACCCAATCGGCGCTGCTCGAAGTGATGGAAGAAGGCCGGATCACCGTTGATGGTGTGGGCCACGAGGTGGGCAGCCCGTTTATGGTGATCGCCACCCAAAACCCTATCGAGCAAGCAGGCACCTACCGTCTGCCGGAAGCACAACTCGACCGCTTCCTGATGAAGACATCGTTGGGTTACCCCGATCACGAAAACACCATCGCGTTGCTTGCTGATTCGGCCACCCGCAATCGGGCCAGCCACGTCGGAGCGCTCATCACGGCCAAGGCCGTGAGCGACATGGCAGTGTTGGCGTCGACCGTGCATGTCGATCACAGCGTGCTGGCCTACATCAGTCGCATCGCCGAAGAAACTCGCCGAGCCCCAGAAGCAAAACTGGGCGTCAGCGTGCGGGGCTGTCTGTCATATGTGCGTGCCGCCAAAACGTGGGCTGCCGCGAACGGTCGTCACTTCGTGGTGCCCGACGACATCAAAGAATTGGCCGAACCGATCCTGTCTCATCGCCTGATTTTGAGCCCGGAAGCCGAATGTGCCGGTGCGTCGGTGCAAGGCGTGTTGTCACGCATTTTGGCCGATGTGAAGCCGCCCGAAGACCGCGCCGCGCAACGGTGAAAGGCGTTGCTGCGCGAGTCAAACGATTGATCGCTGCAATACGGCACCTACCGTTTTTGCGATCAATCTCCCGGCTCGGTTGGATCACCACAGCCCTTGGACTGGCCGCGTGGGTTGGCGCATGGGCGCTTGGTTGGAAGGAACTCGCCATTGTGGCCGCAGCATGCCTCGTGGCAGTAGTGGGCTCCTTACTGTTCACTCTCGGCAAATCGAACTACACCGTCACACTTGACCTACGACCCAAACGCGTCACCGTCGGCGAACGCGCCACCGGCCAAATGTTGGTCGTCAACTCATCTGGACGTCGGCAACTGCCGGGCCGAATGGAGCTCGTGGTGGGCAATGCTCGAGCCGAATTTCACATACCCACACTGGCCAACGGAGCATCGCACGACGAACTCTTCAGCGTGCCCACACAACGGCGAGCGATCATCCCAGTAGGCCCAGTGCTCAGCGTCAAAGGCGACCCGGTCGGCTTGTGCCGAGTCGAAAAAGCGTGGACCGGCATCGAAGATCTCTACGTACACCCACGCATCTCGCCGTTGGATCGCCTCGGTAGCGGGCTTCTCAAAGACCTCGAAGGCCAAACCACCAACGACCTGAGCCATAGCGATGTGGCCTTTCACACCCTGCGCGAATATGTGCCCGGCGACGACCGTCGCCACGTGCACTGGAAGACGTCAGCTCGCCTCGGCAAACTCATGGTGCGCCAATTCGTCGACACCCGCCGATCACACCTCGCCTTGATCTTGAGCACCAACGCCGCTGACTACCTCAACGACGACGAATTCGAATTGGCCATCTCGTTGGCTGCATCGCTCGGCGTGCGAACTCTACGCGACGAGCAAACCTGCGCTGTGGTGGCCGGAGCCAAAGCGCTCGCCTCTGCGCACGGACAACAACTCCTCGACGGGTTCTCTGGCGTGGCGATGAATGGCACCGAAGGCGGCCTGATCCCCGGCGCGCTACAAGCCAACCGCACTGCGGCAAATGCCAGCATCGTGGCCTTCGCCTGCGGCAGCAAAGTAGGCCTGCCCGAAGTGCGGGCCGCGGCGAGCCGGTTGGCATGCGAAGCCCGAATCGTGGTGCTGCGAGCCGACCTCGAAGGCGAGTTGAGCTATCGCCCCGTGGGCACCACAGCCGTAATCAACGTGCCAGCACTCGACGAATTTGCCCAAGGGCTTTGGAGAGCAACACAAGTATGAGCGTCATCTCTGATCTCAAACCCGACCGCCGTCAAAGCGTTGATATTGCTGCCTCTGTGGCGTTATCAACAGTTGCCCTTTACA
>JAYWAI010000259.1:0-4745 GCA_043782545.1 Acidimicrobiia bacterium | reverse complement strand
GCGACCGAAGTCGCGACGCTCAACGCCGAACGCCAACCCGACACACCACTCGGGCAGGCACTCGGTGAGGTACTCGGACTGGTGCACAGGCGTGATGTATTGGCACAAATCTCTTCGATTGGAAAGGTTCCCGCATGACTACCATCATCACCTTGACCGGCGCAGGAGGAGGCCACGGCACCAGCACCATCGCCGCCGTTTTTGCTCTGCATTTGGCGCAACACCGACCCGTGCGACTCATAACCAGCGACCCCGAAGCCATGCGTTCGCTGATTGGCCCGGCGACCATCGACAACCTCACCGTGTCCCCCGACGACACGCCCGGCAACGCTGGCGTGATCGTTGTCGACAACAGCCGTATCACCACGACCGTAAACCAGCCCCCAGGTTGGTTAGCGGTGCTGCGCGGCCCGTGCTACGTCGGCATGAAACGGCTCCTCAACGCCTCAGGCTGCCCGCCCGCCGGGATAGTGCTACTCGTGGAGCCTCGGCGTGCTTTGAACGCTTACGACGTCACACAAGCCCTCGGTGTGCCCGTCGTGGCCACCCTCGACGTGACGCCATCAATCGCACGAACCATCGACGCTGGACTGCTTGCTTCCCGAGCGATTTCACTACCCGCATTCGCGTTGATCCGACAACTCGCCAACCAACTCACCCTCACCAGTCAGACCGTCTTCAGTGAGCGTGCAGCATGACACGCAACGACCCCCGATACGCCACCGCAGACCCGACCGAGTGCGGCCCGTTCGATGACCCGATACATGTGGCAGAAAGCGTGTCAAGAATCGTCAAAGACTTGCACCTTCACCTGAAAGAGCTCTCAGACGCCCTCTGGGCGAGCATTTGACCATATTTTTTAGGTTGTTTCGAGTTGGCTAAATCTTTACCTTTTTGGCTTGACGGGATGCTTTTTTTTTTGTGAGGATCCCTCTGTCGTTGGCGGAAGGCTCACGGTATTGGCGTTTGGGGGAATTGATGCGGTTCGTTTTTCGGTCTGCTGTTTTTGTTGGTGTTGCGGGTTTGGTCGGGTCGGTGGTGCAGGTCGCTCCGGTGGCGGAGGCGGTGGCGTCGTCTCGTCCGGCTGCGGTAAATCGGTTGATCGGGGCGGGGCTGAGTGCGGTGTTGCCTGCGCCGGGTGATGTTGCGGGGTCGTTGCCGGTCCCGGCGGTTGTGGGTTCGCCGTTTGGAGATTTTTCTGGTCCGTCTCCGTCGTCGGTTCCGGTTGGTCCTACGCCAGCTCAGGTCGCGGCGGCGAAGTTGGCGGGTAAGGCGGGTTTTGTTGAGGCCGAATCGGTGTTGGCGTCTCGAACGGAGTCGTCGGATACGTATGTGAATCCGGATGGTTCATATACGACGAAGTCGTTTACGTCACCAGTGAATTTCAGGGATGCTGGCGGGAAATTTGTGCCGTTGGATGGTTCGTTGGTCCCGGATTCGGCTGGCCGTTTGGTGTCGGCAGCGGGTCCGGTGAGCGTGTCGGTCGGTGCTGATGTGACGGCGGGGGATTTGTTGAAGTTTGATGGGGGGTCGTGGTCGTTTGCGTTGGGTTTGCCGTTTGCTGGCCGTAAGGGCACGGCACGTAAAGATGACGCGAGAAAGCTCGGAGCGAAGTTAGCTGGCGGTGGTGCTGCGGCGGGGGTTGACGGGGCGAGGTTTGACCAGATTGTTCCGGGGGTTTCGTTGGTGACGAAATCGATCGCTGGCGCGTTGGAATGGTCGTTCGTTGTTGATCGTGCTGGTGTGGTGCCGTCGTCTGTCGCGTTGCCGGTCACGTCGGTTGGTGTAACGACTTCCTCGACGGCCGATGGTGTGGTTTTGACGGATGCGGGTGGCACGGTTGTCGCGCGGGTGAACAATTTGTTGGCGTTTGATGCCCGGTATAATTCGTTGGATTTGCGTACGAAGGATGCTTCGACACCGGTTGTTGTTTCGACGAAGGTTGTGAAGGGGCAAACGTTTTTGGTGTTGTCGGTAGACCCAAACTGGTGGTCGTCGCCGTCTCGGGTGTGGCCGATAACAGTTGATCCGTCGTTGACGTATTGGGCGGGCTGGGATGCGAGTATGGGTAAGTCGGCGTGGGTATGGTCGGCCCAGCCGGGCACTGCTCAAAGCGAGTCCGATGGTACGTATCAGTCCGACGCGGTCGGTGTGATTTACGGTGCCGAGTCGCGGACATTGGAACATTTCAATTTGGACAGGTTGTACGGCAAGACGGTCGTGTCGTCGGTGTGGGCTGCGGTATCGACGGCGTCAGTTTCGGCACCGATGAAGTATTCGTTGTTTCCGTTAGCGAACCCGGCGCAAACGAACCCTGTCGATCCGGGTTACTCGTTGCCGAATTGGAAACCTGGAGTCGCCTTAGATTCGGTGAATTGGGGTTCGCAGCCAGCGGTTCGGGGAGCGACCTATATTCCGCCGACGATTGTGGGCATGGCCCGAACCCCGTCAGGCAACGGGTATTGGTTGGTTGGGTCAGACGGCGGGGTGTTTCAATTCGGAGACGCGACGTTCTATGGATCGGTGCCTGGTTTGGGGTATTCGGTGTCGAACGTCGTTGGTGTCGCTGCGCGCCCGCAAGGCGACGGTTATTGGGTTGTTGATTCGATTGGTGGGGTGTATTCGTTTGGTTCGGCACCGTTTGTGAATTCGGTGCCAGGGTTGGGAATTTCGGTGTCGAACGTTACGGGGATCGTGTCGAACGCTGCGGGTTCTGGCTATTGGGTTTTCGGTTCTGACGGCGGTGTCTTTGGGTTCAACGCAGCGTTTCACGGTTCGTTGGGTGGTCAGACGCTCGCCGCTCCGATTGTGGGAATGTCGGCAACGTCGGCTGATACGTACACGATGGCCGGTGCTGACGGCGGGGTGTTTAACTTCGGGACCACGTATTATGGCTCTGCTGCTGGCACGATTTTGGGTGGCCCAATCGTGTCAATCGTGCAGCGCCCGGGCGATGACGGGTATTGGTTGTTGGGCGCTGACGGCGGAGTATTTAATTATGGTTCGGCCGGATTTTATGGCTCAGCGGGGAGCACGTTTGTGGTGTGGCCGTTCCGCCAGTTGGTGGCGTCTCCATCGGGGAACGGGTATTTGGCCGTGTCGCAGGGCGGCACTCTGATTGCGTATGGCGACGCGAGTTATGTTGGCGGCACGTTCGGTGGTTCTGAGCAACACGCGTTCGCGACAGCGACATACCCACAGTGGGTGTATGCGGATGTGACAGGTTGGGTGCAGAATTGGGCAGCGAAGTTGTGGCCGAACAACGGGCTCATGATTACCTCGGGAGGCCGCGCGGCGTTTGGTCGCATTGCCGCATTTTCGCAATCGGGTTGGCAACCCCATTTGGAAACAACCTATTTCGACAATCCAGCAAACCCGACAACTGTCGTGTTCCCGGCTGCTGATTCGACGATCACGACTCGCACCCCGACGTTGAAAGCGAATGTGGGCACTGACCCTGACCCTGGCGACAGCGCGCGTGTGCAGTATTGGTATCAGATCCGTACGAGGCCGGGGGCATGGTTTTCCGGTGTCGATTCAGGTTGGTTGCCAGCAACGTCGTGGACTGTTCCGGAGGGGTATTTGCATGATGGTGAAACGTATTGGTTGGCGATGTTGACGTGGGACGGTCAGACAGCGACGGCTACCGAGGGCCCGGAAATCAAGTTTCGTGTAAAGCAACGCCTCAGCGGTGATTCGTTGTCACCCCATGACGGGGCTGGTGGTGTGGACGTGAATTTGGCTACCGGTAACGCGTCGTTCAGCGTAGGAACCCGCTCGGCTGGATCACTCGGCGGCGGGTTGGGTGCCTCGTTTCAATACAACTCGCAAGCCGAAACACCGTACGGGTTGACGGCGTCCCTGATCCCAAATTGCACTGCACCAACAACGTCGTACACGGCGACGAACCCGAACCCGTGGGCAAATACGACCGTCATGGCTCAGCGCACTGATCCTTCGGTATGGAACAATTATGGAATACCGGGACCGGTGCCTGGATTTTCGACCTCGTCGCCTGACTGGAAAACGAACTATTGCATCCGTTGGCAGGGCTATTTGACGGTGCCACAGCCAGCTGGGTTGTATTTCAATTTGCAGTCTGATGATGGTGTTCGTGTGTATTTGAATAACGATTTCGCGAACCCAATCCAGTTCCAAGACCCAACGGCCGGATTCGCTACCGCAGACATGTGGGGTGTGCACGATGTATCGAAAACGTACCGTTCAGCGACGCAGCTTCCTGCGTTCTCGAACGTGGCGATCCCTATTACCGTCGACTACTACAACGGGGTCGGGCCAGGCGGAGTATTTCTGGGAGTGTCGACATCCGGCGCGGCACCCGCAATGCCGATTCCCGCGACTTGGTTCACACCAAACGCTCCAGCGCCAGTGCCCCAGGGTTGGTCGTTAGATCACGCTGCCGGCGTGTTGTCCTATGTGTCAGCCAAAGTAGGCGTGAACAACATTGTGTTGACCGGCCCCGGGGGTCGCAAATATGAGTATCAGAACGAGAACAATGCGTGGGTGTCCAAGGATCATGATGAGGCTGCGATTTCGTTGTCGGCATCGGGCGTCACGGCAGTTGCCCGAGATGGGTACACCTACGACTTTGACCCGCAGGGCCGTATCAGATCGGTGACTTCGACGGGTGACGTGCTGCACCCAGCAGCACCGCAGTTCACGTACGCGTCGGGCGCAACAAATATTGGGAAACTACAAACAACGACCGACCCGGTGTCGGGCCG
>JAYWAI010000258.1:0-4747 GCA_043782545.1 Acidimicrobiia bacterium | reverse complement strand
GTGTCTCAGTCCCAGTGTGGCTGATCATTCTCTCAAACCAGCTACCCGTCGTAGCCTTGGTGAGCCGTTACCTCACCAACAAGCTGATAGGCCGCGAGACCCTCCCAAAGCGGGATCCATTTCCTCATCAAGCCATGCGACTCGATGGGGGTATCCGGTATTAGCACTCCTTTCGGAGAGTTATTCCGGTCTTTGGGGCAGGTTTCTCACGTGTTACTCACCCGTTCGCCACTAACACTTCGTTTGTATTGCTACGCACTGATGTCCGTTCGACTTGCATGTGTTAAGCACGCCGCCAGCGTTCGTCCTGAGCCAGGATCAAACTCTCCATTGAAGATCTTGCCTTAGCCGAAGCCTTGGTGTTGATCGGAGAGCCGAGGCAAACCTGTTTGCACTCGACTGGCATCAGACACTGGCATTCACATATATGTGTATGTCCGTATTTTGATGCATTAATTACTTTGAATTGACGACATCTCCAACACCGAAGTGCTGTGATGCGCCCGCAATTGTTTCTTGCGTCCTCTATTCCGTTGTCAAAGAGCACCCGCACTTGAGGCGCACGAAGCTAGGCTTCGATGATCTCTTGCGAGGCCCGAGTGGTACGACTGTCGTCGCCAGCATCGGGATCTGCTTACCGTTACCGGTGTGTAGCAGTGTCGCTAAGTTGCCCGAGGGCTTCCTTGCGACCTGCAAACAATAGCACACAAAACTATTTCTGCAAGCCAATGTGAAAAGTACGTTAACTACCTGGTGTTTTTGATAACCCAATAGTTGGCTTTGCCTTTTCGAAGGATGGCGAACTGTCCAAAGAGAAAGGTTTCCGGGCGCAGTTCTGCGGTTTCGGACTGTTTCTCGCCGTTAATACTGATGCCTCCTGCGGATAGTGTTCGTCGCGCGTCGCCATTTGACGTGCAGACTGATCGGGCCAGCAGAGTTATCAAGTCGTCACCACTATGGAAGTCGACTGTCGGCACTTCGGTAGCGACGGTGCCTAGCACGTCAAGCGATGCCGAACGGGGATCATCTCCAAACAGGACGTTTGCCGCCGCGGCAGCGTTGGAAGAGGCGTCGATGCCGTGAACGAGGGTAGTGACTTCATGACCGAGACGGCGTTGTGCTTCACGTTTATGAGGGGCATGGGCGTGGGCCGCCACGACCTCGGCGATTTCGTCCACAGGGAGCAGCGTGAGTCGCAACAAGAAGTTCGACACGTCAGCATCGGGGAGTTGCATGAACCATTGCTGAAACTTGTAGGGGCTGGTCTTCGTAGGATCGAGCCATAGGGCGCCATCGGTTGACTTACCCATTTTGACACCGTCGCTACGTGTAATGAGGGGGTGTACGAGCGCGTGGGCATGACCGCCCGACGTGCGGCGAATGAGGTCGACGCCGCTGACAATGTTGCCCCACTGCTCGCTGCCTCCCATCTGCAGCTCACAGCCAAGCGTGTCGTGCAGATGCTTATAGTCAAAGGCTTGGAGCAACATGTACGAAAACTCGGTGTACGAAATTCCTCGCTCGCCTTCCATACGGTTTTTGACAGAGTCTCGGGCGACCATTTGGTTGACGGTGAAGTGTTTGCCGACGTCTCGGAGGAAGTCGAGCATGGTGACCGGGGCGGTCCAGTCATAGTTGTTAACGAGGCGGGCTTGGTACGGGCCCGGTTCGAAGTCAATGAACTGGCTGAGCTGCTTGGAAATACATGCGACATTGTGGGCCAAGGTGTCGGGGTCGAGGAGGTTGCGTTCATCGCTGCGTCCGCCAGGATCGCCAATCATCCCGGTGGCACCACCGGCGAGTGAAATCGGCTTATGGCCGGCGAGTTGCAAACGGCGGAGCATTAGTTGGCCAACGAGGTGGCCAACGTGAAGCGAATCCGCGGTTGGGTCCAAGCCCACGTAGGCAGTGATCGGACCGTGCGCCAAGCGCGTCTCGAGCGCCGAACGATCGGTGGTGTCGTGGATCAGACCCCGGGCATCAAGGTCGGCAAGCAGGTCCATGTCAGGCGTTTTCCACCGGAGTTGCGACAAGTTCCTGACGAATCGTGGCGGCGTACAGGATTGTTGCGACACACGGCATACAGATCAACAAGGCGACCCACGCCGCCTTAGAACGCTCGACGCGCGTCCATAATTGCGTTGGTTTGGCAATGGCGTCGACGATGCCCCACAGCGCGATCAGGCTGAAAATGACACTGAACGTGATATCGACTTTGGTAAAGGCAAACATGCCCACACGGTAGGCGAATCAGTTACCGGATTTCGAGCGCATTCTTGAAGCGCACCAGCTGATCGGTCACCGGCGCCGGGCCAGCACCCCCGCGCGTCGAGCGTCGGCGCACCGCGGCACCGGGCACGAACAGTTCACGCGTGACTGGACCGAGATCGGCATGGGCCGCGGCGAGATCGTCAAGCGTGCCTTCGTTGTTGTTGGCACGGCGCACCAGATCGCCAACGATCGCATGGGCTTGACGAAACGGCATGCCGTTGGCGACCAGATATTCGGCCAGGTCGGTAGCCACCATGTCGGGTGCGTCGGCGGCCTGAGCCATTCGTTCGAATTCGAACGATGCTGTGGCGATCATGCCGTTGACGGCGCTGAGCGCCAACAGAATTTGGTCGACAGAGTCGAACAGCGGCTCTTTATCTTCTTGAAGGTCACGGTTGTAGGACAACGGCAGGCCTTTGAGCGTGGCCAGGAAACCGGTGAGGTTGCCAATGAGTCGCCCGGATTTGCCGCGGGAAAGCTCGGCAATATCAGGATTCTTTTTATTCGGCAACATGGAACTGCCAGTGGCGTAACCGTCAGCCAGTTTAGCGAAACCGAATTCGGCGGACGTCCAGATGACGAACTCTTCGCCGATGCGGCTCAAATGAACGCCGATGAGACTCAGGGTGAAAAGCAATTCGGCAACGTAGTCACGGTCGCTGACGGCGTCGAGGGAGTTGTCGAAGGCTTTGGCGAAACCCAATTCGTGCGCCGTGAATTCTGGGTCGAGCGGCAGGCTGCTGCCAGCGAGCGCTCCAGCGCCCAGCGGCGAAACATCGAGACGTTTACGCGCATCGTGTAAGCGGCCGCGATCTCGATCGAGTGACCACCCGTGGGCCAGCAAATGGTGAGCAAACGTGATGGGTTGAGCGCGTTGGAGGTGCGTGTATCCAGGCAGGTACGCGTCGCCAGCTTGCACCGCTTGATCGAGCAGCGTGTATTGCAACGTGGCGATCCGGGCGTCGAGTTCGCTCACGGCCCCTTTGCACCATAGGCGAAGGTCAGTGGCGCATTGGTCGTTTCGGCTGCGACCTGTGTGCAGCTTGGCCCCAGACGCACCGGCGATTTCGGTCACCCGGCGTTCGATTGCGGTGTGGATGTCTTCGTCGCTTGGTTGAAAGGTAAACGATCCTTGCGCAAGTTCGTGGCGCGTGGATTCCAGGGCATTAGTAACTTCGTTGACTTCTGCCGCGGTCAAAATTCCGGCTCTCTCCAGGCCGCGAACGTGCACAATTGAGCCAGTGATGTCGACGTCGAAGAGTCGTTGATCGATCGAGAGGCTGGCGGTGTAGGCCATAAGTTCCGCGCTGGGGCCATCAGCGAAACGGCCGTGCCACAACGTGCTCATTCTGACTCTCCAAGATTTGCCATGGTGGCAAGTTGGCGGGCCAGTTCCTTGCCGCCAACACTTTCGGACGCGACGACCAAAATGGTGTCGTCGCCGGCCACCGTGCCCAGCACACCGGGGTAGCCGTTGCGATCCAACGCACTGGCCACAACGTGCGCGCAACCGGGCGGGGTGCGCATGATGACGAGGTTGAGCGAATGACTGACGTCGGCCACCCATTCGCTCATCACTCGGCGCAAGTGGTCATCGGGTGCTTTGCGGTCTGGTTCGAATTCGGGAATCGCGTAGATCGAGTCGCCCTTGGGGCCGCGCACTTTGATGGCGCCCATGTCTTCGAGGTCGCGGCTCACGGTGGCTTGGGTGGCGTGCACACCATCGCTCGCTAGTAGCTCAACGAGGTGAGTTTGACTGGCAATATTGTGCTCGCCGATTAGCCGGGCGATACGGAGTTGCCGGGCATTTTTGGCGCTCATATATTTACTCCTGTGCCGGATTGCTGCACTACGAAACCAAAGAGTGCTCGAGCCGCGTGCATACGATTTTCGGCTTGTTGCCAGATCCGCGATTGCGGACCATCGAGCACACCGTTGGTGACCTCTTGGCCGCGATGAGCTGGCAGACAGTGAAGGAAGATGGCGCCTCGAGGCGAGAACGCCATGATCTTTTCATTCACCGTATAACCCTCGAATGCCTTGGCGCGCTCGGCCGCTTGGGCTTCTTGACCCATTGAATACCAGGCGTCGGTGGTGACACAATCGGCGTCGCTCACCGCAAGTTCAGGTCGATCCACGATAGAGAGCGAACCGCCGAGCGATGCCACTTTGTCGATGTCGGTAGGCGTCGGGCCGAAACCCGGTGGGCAATATGCCACCATGTGCGCGCCGACCATGGCGGCGCCCACCGACAGGCTGCGAGCCACATTGGCGAAGTCGCCAAGGTAGGCGATCTTGAGGCCACTCAGGCGACCGAAATTTTGTTGCAACGTGAGCAAGTCGGCGAGCGCTTGGAGCGGATGAGTGTCGTCGCTGAGCATGTTGACAATGGGGGCGACGTTGGTGGCGGCCATCTCGGCTAGCACAGCATGGTTGAACACTCGCGCCCCGATGGCCGAGTGATAACACGCCAACG
>JAYWAI010000257.1:0-4765 GCA_043782545.1 Acidimicrobiia bacterium | reverse complement strand
TGTTCGGCCTGTTGGGAATTGGCGCCGTCGTGATCTTCTTGAACTACATCGCCTTGCTCCCCGGTGCCACCGACAACAAGTACCTGCTGGTCGGTTTGGTGTGCATTTTGGGTGGCATCATCACCGCCACCCAATACCGATAATCACTCATATCGCCGACGGCCACTGAGTTTCCGCAGGTCACGGTCACGTACAACAGCCGTGTAATTTCACCCAGGTTTATCTACAGCCTGTGTATAACACTGTGAGTGTTTACCCGGCGTCAACGTGCGTCAACGTTTGTCGAAATGGGGGAACGCAAATGACCATCGCCGAACCGCTCCAACAACTTCGAGTCGTGAACGCAACAACCGGTATTGCCGAATCGTTCGCCTTGCTCATCGACCGGCCGGACTTACTTGACGACATGAGTTTTGCCTCTGGCGTTGTTCGCCAGGCGCGCTGGGATGAACGGAACGACATCGTGCACGCTTAGACAACGCAACACACCACGGCTGAAATAGTGGAACGTGCTGCGGAGTTGCGCATACCAGTGGCACCGGTTGGCAACGCAGCGTCGATTCTGGCTCTCGATCACCTTGTGGCAAGAGGCGTATATGAGCCAGATCCATCGGGTCAGTCTGTTGCGCCGCGCCGCCCTTGGTCGCTCAACGGAGTCCACACATCTCCCCATTCCACGGTTCCTGCCATCGGGGCAGACAACGTCACCCTGATGGGATTCGGATGGCGGGTGCCTACTTTATTGATCAGCCGTCGTGGTGGGATCGGTCGGCGATCTTTCTGCAAGCCAACGCCAATAAGCGCGGCCTGACGTTGGATCTCGCCCACCCGCGCGGCCGCGAGCTACTGCTCAGACTCATGCGTCACGCCGATGTTGTCGTGGAAAATTTCACGCCGCGAGTGTTCGCCATCGTCGCGGCACTTACGCAACGTGAACACAGTGGTGAGGGATGCCTCGCCGAGGTGCCAATGGTGCAAGCGGCGTTGAATATCGCGGCCGAAATCGGTCTCGAATGGAGCGCCCTATCCGTTCAGACTGACGGCAAGTGGCAGTCGCTCGTCGACATTCTCGCCTTAGCCGACACCCGCCAGTGCCACACGTTGGCGCAGCGACGCACACATCACGACGAAATCGACGAGGCCATCATCGATCGACTTATCAATTGCGACGGCGAAACAATCGTGGAGCGGTTAGTCGCACGTGGTGTTGCCGCGGCGGTCGTTGTCGATCCGCGCCTCACAGCTAATCACCCTCAAATGGCGGCGCGATCATTTGTAGAACTCGTAGCGCATCCCGTGATCGGCAACGTGCCGCTGCCGGGGTTGCCGTGGCGCATGACGGGAGTCGACCGCTGGATTCGCCGACACCCACCGCTCATGGGCGAACACAATCACGAAATATTGACGAAGTTGGCCGGAGTCACGCCCGACGAATTCGCCGACCTCGAAGCCACTGGCACAATCGCCACGAGACCAAAAGGTTCCTGACACAGGCAACGCCAAATTCCCGGACGAACGCGTTACTCGATCGGGGAAATGAGGGTCATGTCGTCGAGGCAATGGCGGGGCGCCTCGGGGATGTCGTCGGTAGCCAACACCATTTTGAGCTCCGCGCCGCAAATGTCACAGCGATAACGCAAGTTGATTTTGCGCATGTCGCCGGGTTCAGGCGGAGGCGCTATCGGCTGCCCCAAACTCGACAACATCCGAAACCCAATCCGGATAATCATCGCCGCCGCGACAGCCGCGAGGGGCACGGCCACATACCAATGCATTCGGTACCCCTCGCGTCGCTACTCGTCGTTACTTAGATGCGCTCGATGATGGTGGCGTTTGCCATACCGCCACCTTCGCACATTGTTTGCAGCCCATAACGGCCCCCGGTGCGTTCCAACTCGTTCAACAAGGTGGCCATCAATTTGGTGCCCGAGCAACCAAGCGGATGCCCGAGCGCAATGGCGCCGCCGTTCACGTTGACCTTGCTCAAATCGGCGTTGTGTTCCTTCTGCCACGCCAACACCACCGACGCGAACGCTTCGTTGATCTCAGTGAGATCGATGTCATCCAAGGTCAGCCCGGCCCGTTTGAGGGCTTGCGTGGTGGCCGGAATCGGCGCGGTGAGCATCAACCGCGGGTCGGCGCCGGCAAGCGCGAAACTCACGAAACGGGCCCGCGGCTTGAGGCCAAGGGCCAAGGCGCGCTCCTCGCTCATAATCAATACGGCCGACGCTCCGTCGGTAATTTGCGACGAGTTGCCCGCGGTGATCTTGCCGTTCTCATTGAATGCGGGCTTGAGTTTTGCCAACGATTCAGCAGTGGTGTCGGGGCGGATGCCTTCATCGGCGGTGACCATTTGGCCGTCGGCTCCCATCACCGGAATGATCTCGTTTTGGAACCGACCTTCAGCCGTTGCCCGCGCCGCGCGCTGTTGGCTTTGGGCACCGAAGGCATCCATATCGTTGCGGCTGATGCCCCATTTGTCGGCAATCAGATCGGCCGAAATTCCTTGGGGCACGAGACCCTTGTCACCGGTGTAACGCTTACCCACGCCGGGCCCGAACGGCATACCGAATTTGCCATCACCGGCACTGGCGCCCATGGGCACTCGTGACATCACTTCGACGCCCGCGGCGATCACAATGTCGTACGCCCCGGCCATCACGCCTTGCGCGGCGAAGTGAATCGACTGTTGCGATGAACCGCACTGACGATCCACCGTGGTGGCCGGCACTGTCTCGGGGAACCCAGCGGCCAACACGGCGTTACGACCAACGTTGAAGGCTTGCTCGCCGATCTGGGAGACGCACCCCATGATCACATCGTCGATCAACGCGGGATCCAAATTGTTGCGTTCAACAACGGCTTTGAGAACCTCGGCGGCCAGGTCGGCGGCATGCCATTCCCGCAGCTTGCCATTGCGCTTGCCGCCTGCGGTACGGACGGCGTCGACGATTACTGCGGTGCCCATAAGGGTCTCCTTTGAAAGGGATGTGAAGCCCACAGTTTGCCGGGCGTCGCCAGATCGGTCAACGCGAAGGCCACTGCATGACAGTTCGCAGTGTAGGGTGCACGCACTCGGCAATCGCCGAGGATGTACAGATTCCAGCGAAACCGGTGAGACTCCGGCACTGTTCCCGCAACTGTGATGCTGCTTCGGCAGATAAGTCAGGTCGCCTGGTTTGTGCAGCAACCGTGCTGTCCGGAGGATGCAACGTGGTTGTGCGGCTCGCCGCGGTCCCATTCCTCCAACCAACACCGGAGGAAATATGACCAAAAAAATTGCCCTACTCGCTGGCTTGTTTGGCGTGCTCGCCTCGTGCAGTAGCACCAAAACGGCGGCCACGACCACCACGGCACCCGCCGCCACCACGACTGCAGTAACCACTACAACCGCGGCGCCTGGCCCGCCGAAAATCGTGTCGCTGTCACCCACCGCCACCGAGATCTTGTTTGCCATCGGCGCCGGCAAGCAAGTAATCGCGGTCGACGATCAATCCAACTTCCCCGCGAACGCCCCCAAAACCGACCTGTCGGGATACAAGCCCAACGTGGAAGCCATTGCGAAATACGCACCTGATTTGGTGGTGGCGTCCGACGACACTGCGATCAAAGACGGTATGGCTGCGCTCAAGATCAAGGTGCTGCTCGAGCCATCAGCCACCACCATCGATGATTCATACAAGCAAATCGCCGAACTCGGCGAGGCCACCGGGCACGCTGCCCAAGCCAAAGCCCTCGTCGACAAAATGACGGCCGACATCAAAGCCGTGTACGCCTCGGCACCCAAACCAGCCGCCGGCGCGTCGTTTTACTACGAGCTCGACGACACGTACTACAGCGTGTCTGGCAAGTCATTTATTGGCAACATGTTGGCTCAATTCGGCCTCACCAACATCGCCGACAAAGCTGATACGCAAGGCACTGGCTACCCGCAACTCTCGGCCGAAGCCATCGTGGCCGCCAACCCGAAATTCATCTTCCTGGCCGACAGCGCGTGCTGCAAACAGACACCGGAAATTGTCGCCACTCGGGCAGGATGGGCCACCATCGATGCGGTCACGTCCAAAAAAGTGATCGTGCTCAACGACGACATTGCGTCGCGTTGGGGCCCGCGAATTGTTGACTTGCTCAAGCAAGTCGCCGACGCGCTCAAGTAACCGCTCGTCCAATGACACAACGGCACCAGCGCCTCACCACCACGAACGTGGCCTGCGGCGTTGGTGCTGTCATTCTTGCCCTCATCTGCGGCGTGTCATTTGGGCCCGCCGGTCTGCGATGGCCCGGGGTGGTGAGCAACCTGCTCGCTCACGTCCATGTGCCCGGAATTCGCAGCACTTTAACTGCACGTCAAAACACCATCTTGTGGCAAATCCGTATTCCACGGGTCGTGCTGGCCGGGCTCGTGGGATCGGTGCTCAGTCTGGCCGGGGGCGCCTATCAAGGCGTGTTTCGCAACTCACTCGCCGACCCGTATCTACTAGGGATCGCCGCTGGCGCTGGCCTGGGTGCCACGACCGTGATCGTGTACGGCGAACATTGGGGCTCGACGTCCACACTGGTGCCCTTGGCCGCATTCGGCGGGGCACTGGTGGCGGTGGTGATTGCTTATAGCGTGGCGAGCCTGGCCGATGCGCGGCGCCTCAATAGCGGCACCCTGTTGCTCAGTGGCATCGCCACGGCATCATTTCTGACGGCCATTCAAACCTTCGTGCAACAAACCCGGGCCGACACACTTCGACGCGTGTACGGCTGGATCCTGGGACGC
>JAYWAI010000256.1:0-4783 GCA_043782545.1 Acidimicrobiia bacterium | reverse complement strand
TCCGCGCCCGTAAGAACAAAGCCAACCACGGCACCAAGCCCAACTGCGGCCGGGGCTAATTCGTTAGCTCACCGCCACCAACTTCAAGAGTTGTTGCGCCTGAGATTCCAGGCCCGCCATACCGAGTTCTTGAGCAATCGCTCGCACATCACGTGCGAGCGATTTCGCGTTTTCCAGATCCTCTGACGCCCCACGACGAATAAGCACACCGGCGTAGCCCATCTTGGACCGAGCTACAAACGGCGGGCTCTGCATTGCGTCGTGCACACCAATCGCCTCAACAAACAACTCCTCGGCCCGATCGAATTCCCCCAACGCTGCCGCTGCCACACCGAGATAGTGCGAAACGGAACCGGCCCACGCAATCGTCATCATCGACGCACACTGGCCACGGTGACCTTCCAACATGTCGCGCAGCCGCTGTGTTTGGTCAAAGGTGCCGCATTGCGCCGCTGATTCGGTGAGCCAGCAGAGTGTGGCCAGCCACGCAAACGACCGCGGAAAGATCCCGTAGTCGTCGGCCTGCAGGCGATCCAGCAACTCACGGAGCTCGGCCTCATGACCCATGTCGGCCAGCACCATGGCCAACGCAGTATTCCAATCGGCCAACGCGGGTTGGTCGCTCACAATGTCTCGAATGGCCGATTCCAATGTGTGCGCAAGACCTCGATCGCGCATAGCCAGAAAAGTCTGCACACGGCCACCAATCTCATAGTCGGGATGGCTGTTGAATTCGATGGCTCTTGCGGCGCAGGCCAGGGCGTCGTCGTAGCGACCCTCGATGAGAGCCACCATCGCCTCTTTTTGCGCGCCGCCGGCGAGTCCTCGAGCGTCGTTGGCTTGATGCGCCAAGTGGAGTTGCCGGTCCAAAATTGCGGCTAGAGACTCGCGATCGGCGCATTCAATGGCCAACACAATGTCCCAATGCAGAGCGTTGAGCGTCACCCCAAAGCGGCCAGTGGCGTGTCCAATTTCGTACATTTCCCGCACGAATTCCGTGCGCTCAGCCATCGTTGCCGCGCACCACAAAACCTCACTGTCATCCAGACACGACGCCACCAGTAGCGGGTCATTCAGCTCGCGCGCCATGGCCAGCGCTCGACGTGATACGTCTACTGCCCGATCGCGATCCGGTGTCAAAGCCAGCTTGGCCGACAAGGCGCCCAACAACATGCAGTGCACCGGTGATGGCGTGTCGCCAAGCGCGCGCAACCCTGCTTCGGCGAACTTCACCGCCTCGGCCACTTTGTCGGGGCTCATCAACCACATACGACTCAACGCGGCGCGACCAATGAGTTGCGGATCGTTGACGGCTCGAGCCAAATCCCACGCTTCAATGGCGCCTGCCGTTGCGGTGGCACTGTCGCCGGTGCTCCACAGCACTTCGTTGCGAGTCAACAGTAAGCCTGCGCGCGCGGCTGGCGCCTCACGATTGATACGCGCCAACGCTCGATTCAGAAGATCCAGCGACTCCTTGGAGGCCAGCAGCAACATAGAGCGTCGGGCTGCTCGTTCGACGTGTTCCGCGGCTCGATCGGCACCCACCACTTGGACGGATTCCAACGCGTGGTGGGCCAGGGCGTCATAGGTCGATTCTGTTCTCCGGTTTTCCAAGATGCCCAACATCCGCCCGTGTACTAACGCACGACGACTGGCGCTCATGGCGTCGGCCAACACATGCTGCACCAGTCCGTGGGCGAAAACGTATTTGCCAAAACTGTCGGGGATTTCTCGCACCAGATGCGCGGTGATTGCCTCCTCAAGCATTTCGGCCAACTCGACGGATTGGCGCGATGTGATTTGTTCCAGCACATCGAGCGAAAATTCTCGCCCGGCAATCGCGCCCACCGACAGCAGTTGATACGTCGGCTCAGACAGCCGTCGAAGGCGACGGCGCAGCACATCGTCGATTGATTCAGGCAGTCCCATGCGCGCGTCATTGGATGCGCGCCAAGCATTTTGGCCTGCCAATGACGCTTCGTCGTGACTGCGAAGAAGCTCTTCCACAAAATATGGATTTCCTTCACTATCTGCGTGAAGTGACTTGACGAATGTCTCGGCCGGACGCTTGCCAATCCACGCTCCCGCGAGCGCTGCCGTCTCATCGGGGTCGAGGCCAACCAAGTTCACGATGTGAGCATCATGACGCCGCCGGGCGTCCACCAGCAGTGCGTTGAGCGGATGATCGATCGGCACTTCTCCCCCGCGATAAATGGCCACCACCATCATCCGTCGATCGGGGTATCGACGCAAGGCGTGGCCCAACATCGACACCGTGGATTGGTCGGCCCACTGGAGATCGTCGAGGACGAAAATCACGGCTCGATGCTCGCTGACGGCACTCAACATGTCGCTCACCGCATCGAAGAGCGCCACCCGGTTGATGTCTTTCGGGCGGGTATCCGCGCCAACATCCCCTGCCAGTGAGAGCCGGTACGCCACTGCTGGCACGACCGCGGCCAGCGCTTCGGGCAGCAACACCTGTTGCGCCAGCAACGCGTCAGGGGCCGATCGGATATAGCGGTCAAGGGCCTCGGCAAATGGTTGGTAAGGAATGACCACATCCTCGGTGCACCGGCCGTACAGAACAATCGCTCCGCCCTCGTCACTCGTCGCCAACCGACAAAATTCGGCCGCTAACCGGGTCTTACCAATACCCGGCTCACCAGCGACAGCGACCAAACTCGCACGACCGCCGCGGGTTGAGGCCCATCGATCCAAAAGCGTTCGCAGCGGATACCCACGGCCAATGAATGGGCTGCGAGGAACGCCAAGCAACTGCTCAGGAATTCCGGGACCACCCCAAAGTTTAGGATCGCCCGACGACTCCCCTCCGCCTAAGGCCAACGGTTCCAACTCAAGCGCCTCGTCTTGACGCAAAATTTTTGCCTCGAGTCGGCGCAAAACCGGACCCGGCTCCAATCCGAGCTCCTCGCCCATGACTTGGCGAAAATCTTGAAAAGCACGCAGGGCGTCGGCTTGGCGACCCGATCGATACAACGCCAACATGTACACACCCCGCAGGCGTTCCCGCAACGGGTTTTCGGCGACGAGCCGCACCAGCTCGGTCAACACGAGGCTTCGATCGCCGACCGCCAACTCTGCCTCCATGCACGCTTCGAGCACATCAAGGCGACGATCCTCAAACAACGCTGCTTCACGGGTCAATGCGATTGACGTTGCGAACTCCGCGAACACAGGTCCTCGGCACAAAGCCAACCCGGTCCGCAAATAGCGTGACGCCCCGGCAAAATCGCCAGCGCTAAAGAGGCGCTGACCCACCGCCGTGGCCTCGGTGAATTGGGCGTCATCGCTTTCAGCTGGATCCACGTTGAGGACGTATCCCGGCCGACGCGTCTCGAGACGATTTTCTCCGCCAGGAAGTACCGCCAGTGACCGTCGCAACTGGGCAATGTACGTATGCAGCGTGGCGGTGGCCTGTTGAGGCGGCGTTTCCCCCCACAGCAACTCGATAAGCCGCGTGGCAGACACCACACGATTGGCTGACATCACCAGGTGGACAAGCACCTCGCGTGGACGAGTTTTCCCAAGATCAATCGGGCCATCTGGCCCGGAAACTTCCAAAGGCCCCAATATTTTAAAGGACGCCACCAAGGGCTTGTTGACCTGCACAAACTGTACGGTAGCGCATCCCGGATTGGCCGAAGTTGCATCCACAAAAGTTCTGGCAAGGTGTTGGCAAGCTCACGGCAAGGTCACTGCTCGATACTTCCCTCACGCAAGTCGAGCAACTCGCTCGATACTTCCAACTAGGGTGGCGGCCCTTACGGGAAGTACCGGAGGAATCACCCTCCGCATAGTGGGTAGCGGCGGCTACCCACCGGGCCCGTCGTGGCGGGACCGAGACGATCGGGGAGCTCTCAGAGCTCCCCGATCGTGCTTTTCCCCGAATCACCCCACAGGCCGTCGGCTACCGTAGCGCCGTGATTGGCGTCGAGGGTCTCGTGTTCGCCGTGTTGTGGGCGTCGGCATCGATTGCCGCCAAAGTTGGATTCAAACAGGCCAAGCCACTCACTATTTTGGACGCCCGTTTTTTCCTAGCGGCGGCGATCACTCTGCTGATTTTTCAAACCGGCCGCGAACGACGCCCAGGCAAAGGCGAATGGCGCCACGTTGTTGTACTCGGGTGTACAAATTCTGCCATCTATCTCGGCTGCAGCTGGGTGGGGTTGCGCCACGTGACCGTGGGAATCTACGGCCTCTTCGTGGCGCTCAATCCGTTTCTCGTAGCGATAATGAGCCGGGTTGTTCTGCAACGCGCCATCAAAAGAATCGAGTGGATCGGCATGACGATCTCGGCTGCCGGCCTGCTGGTGGCCGTCGCCCCTTCTCTGCATACGGCGCGCGCTGACGCATTCGGCATCGCGTTGCTCGTGATCGCGATGACCGCATATTCAGCTGGCACGGTCTATCGCACCTGGAGCAAAACAACGCTGAGCCCAGGCGCACTCAACTCATGGCAAATCGCTATTGGAGCCTTCATTCTCCTACCGATCGCCATCGCGCTCAACGGCCCGCATCGACCAGCCATCACATGGCGACTCACCGGGGCATTGTTATGGAGCGTTATCGCGGTGTCGCTGGTGGCCAACATGATGTGGTTTCGGCTCATCGCCAAAGACAGCGTGCGAGCTTCAAGATTTTTATTCTTAACGCCGCTGTTCGGCTACATCGAGGCATGGATCGTGCTCGGTGAATCAATCACATGGAGCGACATCATCGGGACTGCCATCGTGTTTGCCGGGTTGTACGTGGCAGGCAC
>JAYWAI010000255.1:0-12700 GCA_043782545.1 Acidimicrobiia bacterium | reverse complement strand
CGACTCATCAACGACGAAGCCCGAAGTATCCGACGCGAAGCCCAGCGTCGCCTCATGGAGACAATCGAAAAGCGATCGCAGCAGGTGTGGGTGCCCGTCACCGTTGCGACGTTGATTCCCGGCGTGATCTTTCTCGCCATCCCGTTCATCGACGCGCTCAGCGTGTTCGGCCAGTCGTAGCTCAACCTGTACCCAAACAAACCACCGCAACACAACCAAAGGAACTGACATGTACAACGATTACCTCACACGACTCTCGGCATTCGCCCACAGCTTCACCGTCGCAGCCGCGGCGAAACTCGGCGATCGTCGTGACAATGACCACGGCGAAGGCGTTATCTCGACCGCCATCGTAGTAATGATCGTGGCATTTTTGGCCGCTCTGATGTGGGTCGCCTTCAAGCGCATTTGGGGCAACGCAGAGACCAATATCGACACCAGTATCACGTCCGTTGGCAAGTAGCGCATCGTCGATTGGGCATCCGTTGGTCCCGCGGTCATTCAGCATTCGAGTACTGAATGACCGGGGTTCCGGCGTCTTTTCCACGACGAGCGGAATATTCATGTTTCTGTTGTTGATGTTTGTGGCAGTGCACGTGACCGTCGGGCTCTATGCCCGGAGTCAAGCCACCAGCATCAGCTACGACGCGGCTCGTCAGATCGCGACGAGCTACGACCCGGCTCATCCCGAGCGCAGCGAGAGCCAACGTCTGGCTGCTCAAAATCGATTACGGAAATTCGACCCCGACGCCAGCATCCAGTTTGAACAAGCTCCCAACGGCTACGTGCGGCTTCACGTCAGGTCACGAGCCAAATCATTTCTGCCCTCGTGGCTCGACGGCGCTACCAACGTGATCTCGCTTGATCGAATAATTCAGGTTCGCATAGAACTGGTGCAGCTATGACTGCCTGGATACCCGGTCAGTTTCGCCTCGATAGGCGCGCCATGTCCAACGACGACGGGCAGGTTGGAGGCATCGAGGCAATCACTTTTGGGTTACTTATTTTTTTGGTTGGCGCATTGATCATTGTCAACGTCTGGAACATCATCGACGCCAAATTGGCGGTTTCCAATGCAGCTAAAGACTCAGTGAGAGCCTTCGTCGAAGCGCCCGATGCCAAATCGGCCGACCTCAACGCCCACGCCGCTGCGAGTGCGGCCCTAACCAATTTCGGACGCGATGCCAGCCACGTATTCATTCAACCTCTCGACGTATCGGGCGCACCCGTTTCTGCGGCACTATTCGAACGATGTGCCACGATCACGTTCGACGTTTCCTACACAGTCCCGATGATCAAAATCCCTTTCGTGCCCGCGTTCGGGCCTGACTTCACCGTCGTAAGCCGACACTCCGAAATCGTAGATCCGTTCCGGTCCAACGTGCCCGGCGTCGTCAACCTAGGAGCCGATTGTGTCTTGCCGTAAATTGCGGACACGCGTAGTCACGACTGAGCTTCCGACATCACCGCTGGTCCAGAGGCCGCGGCGCCATTCCCGTAAGCGAGACCACGGCACCGTTGTCTTCCTCGTGCCAGCGGCGTTTCTGATCGTGATGTTGCTGGGCAGTATCGCGGCTGACTTTTCGATTGCGCTGCGCGCCAAACACGACGTCACCGATGTGGCCTCGGCAGCCGCCAACGACGCTGCCACGCGCGCGCTTGATGTGGCCTGGCTGGAATCCAGCGGACAACTGCGATTCGTGTCTTCTGACCGCCTCACTTCAATCGTCACGGCCACCATCGACCGCCAGCACCTGCACGGCGTCAAGGTTTTGACTGTAGATGTCTTTGACGACACGCCTCCAGGATCGCCCGAACCCCGAGTTGCTGTGCACGTGACCGCAATCGTCGACTACATCTTCGCCAAGATGGTCCCCGGAATTTCGCACGGTTCGCGAATCGACGTCACCGTTCGTGCGACGGCCAAAATTTCTGGATAAACGATTTGACGTTTCGTTATATTTCATATAATTTTGTGTAATGACAATCGTCAAAAAGCCCTCGGAGGCCACTACCAGCCCACCCCGGATGAAGGCTCATACGTCGCTTGGCGTCACACCTTCTGGCCGACCATGCGTCGTCAAAAGAGCCTTCGGCGCCGGGATCGAACGACTTCGTCACGAAGCCAACATGCTCGCCGTCGCTCGCCACCCAAACGTGGTGGAGTGCTTGGGATTCGAATCGGTCACGAGTGATGGCGCCTCAGGTTTCGTGATCACGACCAGTTTCGCCGGTAGCCAAACGCTGGACTCCAGGGACGCCATGACCGCTAGCGAGACAGCCGGCTTCTTTTCGGCCCTGGCGACCGTCGTTGACGACTTGCACCGCGTCGGAGTCTCCCACCGAAATTTGAGCCTCGAGCATGTCATTGTTTCGCCCGACTCTCGACCGATACTTTGCGGATTCGGCGATGCCCGTTCGATTGACATTTCGCAACCCGGACCCGAGTTCGCCATCGATGTTCAAGCGGATGTCGCCGCGCTCGGCGCGTGTTTGGAACGCATAATCAACCGGATAATTCCGCTGACACCGCCGGGGCATGGTCGACACAAATCGCGCCATCTCGCCGCTCATCAACATGCCATTCGGATCCTTCGCAGCACGGCAGCCGATTGTCAGGCCGAACCATCGATCTTCTCCAACGCCCAAGAACTCGCACACAGACTCTTCACCGACCTCCCCCATGCCACCATGCCGTCAGCACTCATACCGGCGTCGCCGGACTCGTCCAACCCTTCATGGGAAACGTTTAATTCTGCCCCGCCGCCGAAACTGGTCACGCCTCATGCAACCCGACGCCAGTCACTTCGTCAACCCATGTCGGATAAAAGACGAAAGAGCATTTTGATGGGAGCAGTCGCAGTTTCGGCCGCTGCCGCCGTTGTTGTAGTCATGGTGGTGAATCCCGGGGGCTCGTCCAATGCTTCAACAGCGCCGGCGCCGGTCGGGTCACCGGCGGCATCCCCCGTCACGTCAACAATCACTGCCGTACCAAACCAAATGACCACGGCGTCACCGACGCTTCTCGTATCAGCAACTCGGGTTGAAGATCCCAGCGCCACGACTGCCTCAATGGCTTGCGCAAAGTCTGGGCGAGATTGCCCGACTGTGAGGGCGCCTGGAACGGTCACATATCAGGGCTCGACGTTCACCCTTGGCAAACCTTCTGACACCATTTTGCTCGCCGATTGGCGTTGCGACGGTGTGGTCGCTCCGGTGCTCTTTCGACCTTCGACCGGGGCTGTGGTCATCTTCGATACGTGGGCAACGTCAACAGATGTCGTCGCCCGTCCGCTGGCCAAGATACCGAACTCCAACAAGGCATTCGTCGAGCGCGACGATCAGCAATGCCCGCATCTCATGGTCGCCACCGCTAGCAATATCACCTCCGAAATCAACGTCACCGGGGCATCGTCATGAAAAAGATCGTGCTCGTTGTCGCTTGTTCAATCGGTGTTTTGGCATGCTCGTTTCGTGCCTTGGCACTACCCGATGTCCGCAGTGTGCCGCATTTTCTGAGCCAGTCAACGCCAACACAAGCCATAGAATTGCTCGTGTGGAGTCTTGCTGCCATCGCCGTTGCCTATCTCGTGATCGTGGCCGCAATCGCCTCCGCGGCCCACGCCGTAGGGGCTAAGGCAATTGCCCGCCAGATCGCGATGTTTTTGCCAGCATCGTTGCGGTTCGGAATTTTGAGCGCCGTGTTTACGGTGGCGAGTCCGTTGACAGCATTTGCTTCGCCGTCGCCACAATTCGCGTCGCCACCGCCCACGCTGGAACTTCGGGTAGCGATACCTTTCTCCACCACTGACGAGCCACTTAACGACACACAATCCAGCAGCAATGACATCACAATGAAACGGGTTGCAACCGCTGAGAAACCTCGGCCGGTGTCGAACGATGACGACATCGTGATGCACGTCGAAAGGCCCCCGAGCACGACTCACCAAGCAGCCAATGAACTCCCCCAGGCGGTGCCTCAAACGCCAGCCGAACCTCACACAAAATCAACCTGGTCGGTTCGACCAGGCGACAACTTTTGGAAAATCGCCCAAACACAGGTGAACGACCACCTCGGCCACCACGCTTCAGAGAGCGACGTCGCTCCGTATTGGCTGAAACTCATCTCAGCCAACGCGTCGAAGTTCGTCGATCCCGGGAATCCCGATCTGCTGATACCTGGGCAGGTTCTAGATCTCCCGATCTTTGCGACCCCGTAACCGCAACGCAACCTCGTTCGCAAGCAATCGTCCGCTGGCCGTTAATGCGGCGCGACCATTCGTGACGGTTATCAATCCGCCCAACTCTGGCGCATCGACAACTGAGGGCAGCGCTTGCACCGGCACGCCACCGCGCATTCGCAACGCAAGCTGCAATCCTTCGATTTCACGGTCGTGTGCGTCGAGCACTTCCCGCCCCGCCTCGACGCTCTGATTTCGTTTCATGAGTTCTATGAACCTGTCGGGTGTACGCACGTTCCAAAAACGCACTCCATCGCGGTGGCCATGCGCAGCGCAACCAATCGCTGAGTATTCATGTTGGCGCCAATACAGTTGGTTGTGCGCGCTTTCATGCCCCGTCAAAGACCAATTAGACACCTCGTAATTCTGCAAACCAGCCGCCGCCAGCATTGAGTCGGCCAGCAGATACTTGTCGGCCTGGTCATCGTCATCGGGATGTCGGGAAGTGTCGTTAGCCAAAGGAGTACCCGCCTCAACCGTCAGCCCATACGCGCTGAGATGCAATGGTTCCAATGCCAGTGCCTGCTCCAAAGTCGAGCACCAATCATCCATGGATTCGCCGACGCTCCCGTAAATGAGATCCAAGTTGATGTCGACAATTCCCGCCGACCGAAATGCCGCAACGGACTGTTCAACGTTCGCTGGATTATGTGTGCGTCCTAGCGTTTTGAGCACCGACGGAACCATTGATTGCACGCCCAGCGACACCCGATTTACGCCCGCCTCGGCATACGTTTCGGCAAGATCCTGGGTCACCGTGTCAGGGTTGCATTCAACGGTAATTTCAGCCCGAGGCAACACGCGGACTTCCGCGAGAATCCGGACCAAATCTGTTGCAGGAATCAGCGACGGCGTGCCGCCACCAAAAAACACGCTCGATGCGCGCGGCGTTGTCGGGCTCTCACGCCGAATTTGATCGATGCAGGCCCGAACATAGTCATCAACGAGATGGCCGCGATCGGTCCACGTGGCAAAGGCGCAGTAATCGCAACGAGACGCGCAGAACGGAATATGCACATACACGCCGTACGCCGGCACCGGGTGAGACTCATTCGCTTGTCGTGCGCTGCGGGCTGATGGCAGCGATTGCACGTCAGGAAGTCGGGATCAGGCGCAAGCCAAGCTCGTCGAGGCGGCGAGTGACCTGGTCGATTTCGCACGCAAAGATACAAGCCAGCATCCGCAAATCGTCGCGACGCACAGTCAGCATCCGACCGTTAAAGTCTTGACGTTGCAATTGAATGAGCGATAGATAGCGGCTCAACATCATCGACTCTGGCCCGAGCAAACCGTTAATTTTCGTCAGATCGATAGTGACCGGCGAGCCAAAGGGCGTATTGGGACGATCGCGCAAATCGATGACCCTGGTTGACCCGTCGGGGTTCGGCAAAAGCTGATCAACCGGTACCCCGTAGTAAGCGGCCAGACGTTGTAGGCGTGGCACCGATATAGCTCGCTCACCACGCTCGTAAGCGCCAAGTACCGACGCTTTGAACTCTTGATTTGACTGCAGCTCAACCTCTTGCAGCGACAACCGTCGCTGGCGTCGTATGGCCCGCAGGCGTTCACCGACGCGTCGACTATACGACCTCAGCGCTGCATCATCCTCGACATCAAATTCGGTCACGTTCGCCCTTTCCGACCCCGCCCAAATTGATTTATCCGCTTCACCCTGAGCGACGGTTCCACGACGCAGAGCATCCTAAGCAAGAACGCGCTACTGAGCAATGATCGTACGTTTCGGATGAAGGAAAAATGGGGATACCCGTGCCGGCGTCCGATAGTCGACTTTTGCTGCCTCTATTAGCTGGCTGCCGGCATGCCCCGATAACTGGCCATCAGCGTCCCCACCGCGACGCTGGCAGTCTCAGCGCGAAGCACTTCGTCGAACAGGCCGACCGTTTCGTTGGCTAGGGCAAGCTCGTGTGCCGACCATCCACCCTCGGGGCCAACCAATATCGTTCGATGCGTCTCAGAAATTCTGCCGCCGCCACGTTGTGCGACCGCGGCACCTGGAAGCGTCACGACATCACCGAACCGAGCGACACGTAATCCAAGCGCACCAGGTAACCCAAGATGTGCAAACGTCACGCGCCGAGATTGCATCGCGGCGTTCCTGGCGATCTCACTAAATCGAATCATGTTCTTTTCCCACTTTGCGTCGTCCCATCGGGCCACCGATCGATCGGCGGCGAAGGGCACGATCCGGTCGATGCCAATTTCGGTCAGCTTTTGGACGACGTAGTCGTTCTTGTCGCCCTTGAGTAGGGCAAAACATACGACCAACGGTGGATAGATCCGCTCACTCAACACAATTGCGCCTGCGATTTCCAGCACGCCGCGACCGTTGAACCGGCAGGCCCGAAACGATCCAGCGCCATCGCTTGCGGTCACGATCTCACCGTCGCGAACACGAAGCACCTTGTCAAGGTGGTGTTCGTCATCGTGGCCCAGCGCTGGTGAATACAGATCGTCGACGAAGACGTGGGCAACGGAGTCGACGTCTCCAGGGTGACGGACGCTCATACCGCAACGATCTGGTTTGTCATTGGAGCTACTTGAACGCCGATCGAATTTTCGAAAACAGTCCGTGTTCTGGTTCGGATACACGTTCGCCACGCAATTCGGCGAGTTGGTGTATCAGCTCGGCCTCTTGAGGTGTCACTTTGGTAGGAACTTCGACGAACACGCGCACCAATAAATCGCCTCGTCCACGCCCGTTAACGTCGGGAACGCCTTTATGGCGCAGCTTTATTACTTTGCCCGACGGCGTACCCGCTGAGATATTGATCTGTTCGACACCCTCAAGCGTGTCAAACTCCAGCGACGTACCTAAGACAGCTTGCGTAAACCCAATCGGCAAATCACAAATCAAGTCGAGTCCGTCACGCACAAATCGCTCATCGGCTTTGACTCGCAAATGAACGTACAGATCACCGTTGGCTCCACCTCGGGGCCCCGCTGCTCCTCGCCCTGTGATTCGCAGAGTCGACCCTGTGTCAACGCCAGCCGGCACGTCGATCGTAACCGTGACTTCCTGAGCCGTGCGGCCTTCGCCTCGGCATGTGACACAAGGCGACGAGATAATTCGGCCCTGACCACCACACCGACCACACGGGCCAGTCGTGACCATTTGGCCCAAAATCGATTGACGTACCCGGCGCACCTGGCCAGCGCCGCCGCACTCACCGCAGGTATCGGCCGACGTGCCTGGGGCCGCACCTGTGGCATCACATGTTTCGCACCCGACAGCCGTTCTCACGGTGACCGGCACGGTGGCGCCAAACATGGCGTTGCTGAACGGCAGATCTACGACAGCTTCCAGGTCTGGGCCGCGCGCTGGGCCCGATGGCCCAGATTGGCGTTGCTGACCAAACCCACCGCCGCCGAAGAACGCGTCGAAGATATCGCCCAAGCCACCACCGCCAAATGGGCTCCCCATTTGAGCGGGGCCGTCTTCGCCGTATTGATCGTACATCTGACGCTTTTCAGTGTCAGACAACGTCTCATACGCCTTGGCGATTTCTTTGAATTTCGATTCTGCGGACGCGTCGCCTTGATTGGCGTCAGGGTGGTACTTGCGCGCCAGTTGTCGATACGACTTCTTTATTTCTTCGGAGGACGCCTGACGCGACACACCCAACAATTCGTAATAGTCAGCCACAAACGTTCCTTGTAGTTATCCCTCAGCCAAACGACGGCTGAGACGCCCCGACACAACAGCGACGGCCGCCATTGCCTGGGAGTAGTTCATTCGTGTCGGGCCAAGCACACCAACGCTTCCAGCCCGTTCGCCGTCCACGGTAATAGGCGCGACGACAACGGAACACGATTGCAGCGGTTGCATGCCCAATTCCCCGCCTATGGACACACCGAGTTCGGCTCCCATATCAATCGATTGCACAGCAATTCCACTGTCGAGCACTTGGCGCATCAAGCTGACCATCACGTATTGCTGCTCGACGATCGCGAGCACCTGTCGAACGGTCTCGACGGCGTCGAATGATGCGGCCATACGCGACGCGCCAGCCACAAAAATTGCCTCCGCATCGTTGTGGTCAACTCGAAGGCTCTCGATGCATTGCCGAACGAGTTGGTCGACTTCTGAGTTGGTATCCGAACCAAGCGTCGAAACGGAACTCAGTGTGGCGCCACGCAACACCAACGAGAGCTTGGCCGACGCGCCCGCGACGGCAACGTCAGAGATGATTGTCGACGTTTCGATCACGTGTTTTTTGATGTTGCCGTTGCTCAACACGACCACGACCATTGCGGTCGTTCCATGCAGCGACACAAGCTGCGCTGACCGGATCGTGGCGGCGTCGGCCGGCGCGCCTACTACCAAAGCTGTGTAATCCGTCAAACGAGTTACGAGTTCGCTGGCGTCTGAGAGTGTCTGCTCGAGTTCGCCGTGGGCCCTGTTGAAGAAGTCCTTCACTTGCTCTGCACGAGTGGACTCGAGCGCGCTGGGACCGAGCAACCGATCGACGAAAAACCGGTACCCTTTCTCGGTTGGAATTCGCCCAGAACTTGTATGCGGCTGATGTAAATACCCGTCGTGTTCGAGAGCAACCATATCGTTTCGGATGGTGGCGCTGGAAACGTTCAGCCCTGGCGCCTGGGCAATGTGGCTCGATCCAACCGGTGCGGCGGTGTCGATGTATTCCTCAACGACTGCGCGCAGCACCGCGGCGCGGCGGTCGTCAAGCGACACGTTGGGAGCCTTGAGCTGTTGGTCGCATGGTCCGTGAAGTTTACCCGGTGTTGCCGTGGATTTCGTCGCTCCAATTTTGATCCTTACGCTTCGTGGGCGGTTTCTGTACTCTGTGACACATGGCAGCCGTCGACGTCCCCACGAAACCGACACGCCAGCCAATTGATAGCGACCGGACCAAAGCCGCAACGCGAGGCGCGACCACAGCCGCGGCGATTGGCACCCGTCCAGACACACTCGCAACTTCGCGACCCCTCAGCGACTTTGTTGCCAGCGAGACGCGTCGTCTTTCCTCGACAGCCGGAATGCGTTTCGTCGCCGATTGCGTATCCGGGCTGGTCACCCATCAACACCTCGACAACGCGGCGATTGTTCTCTACGACGACGGGCGCCGATACGTGTTTTTTCGAGACAATCAGCCAATCAGTTCGGCGTGGGACGTCGCCGTCGCGTCCCACGCCCCTGCCGGGGTTCACACAGACCCCATGCTTGCTGACTCCGTCTCTGATCTCGATGCTCTGGCTCGGCTCTGCGGCGTGGCACTAAGACTTGAATTGCTCGCCCATCACTCACTGCACGACGAGCTCACCGGGCTCTACAATCGTCGAGCTTTCGACGAAATGTTGTCGGGCGCCGTGAGTCAGGCCCAACGGTACGGTTGGCAATTCACGCTCGTCTTGCTGGACATGGACAAGCTCAAGACGATCAACGATTCACTCGGGCACCCTGTTGGCGACGCCGTATTACAAACGGTGGGCGTTTCGCTGCGCAGTCGCCTCAGAACTGGCGACATTGCCGCTCGCCTCGGCGGCGACGAGTTTGCCATGATTTTGCCGGCTTCAACGGGAGCAGGGGTGCCCCCAGTAATGGCCCGGCTTCAAGTCGACGTTGATGCCCACGGCGTCAACGATGTGTGGCTGTCCGTCGGGCGAGCAACGTGCCCTGATGAGGCTGCCGATGTCGACTCCTTGTACCGACTCGCCGATGAACGGCTCTACGATGACAAGCGGTCCCGACCCCAATCGCGGTCCCAGGATCCGACGTGACCGAGACAACTCTGGACAGACTCGCAGTCGAACTTCATTCTGTGGAGGGCACGATTTCCGTAGGCTTCCAAAGCAGGCGCTCACTGGTCCATGTACAGGTCTCGACAGCAGGGTGTACTCCGGCTGATCGATTGCGAATTCGTCGGATTGTGCGAGCCCACGTGCGCCAACCGGTGGTCGTCGAAGTGCTAACCGTGTCGGCTATAGGCACGGCAACTTCACGATAAATTCTCAGAACGCACGAGGGCATAACGTCGCAAGGATTCGATACGTTCGGTGTTGTGATCCACTATCGGATTAGCATACCCGAGTGGCACCCCTCGCCCTTTCGCTGAAGGCGAATGAATTGTCGCTGCCGACAATCTCTGGAGTTCGGGCACATATCGACGAATGAAATCGCCTTGCGGATCCCATCGTTCGCTTTGGGTCGTCGGGTTGAAGATCCGAAAGTATGGAGCGGCATCGGTCCCGGTACCAGCAACCCACTGCCAGCCGTGGCTGTTGCTCGCCAGGTCGCCGTCGACCAGATGGTTCATGAAATGTCGGGCACCCCACTGCCATGGAAGGTGTAGATCTTTCACTAAGAAGCTTGCCACGATCATCCGCAAGCGATTGTGCATCCAACCCTCTTCGAGTAGCTGTCGCATGCCGGCGTCTACGAGAGGAAACCCAGTTTGACCAGAACACCAGGCGCTGTATCGAACGCGAGCAAGGTCGTCAGTATCGACCGGGAATTTGCGCATCGCCGGATTCATCGACTCACGCGCCGTGTTCGGGTGGTGCCACAACATATCTGCATAAAATTCTCGCCACGCCAACTCACTTCGAAACGACTCATCGCCAGGACTGTCACCAAGTCGTGCCAGGATTTGACGAGGATGAATGAGGCCAAAGCGCAGCGCCGCTGACAAGCGAGACGTGGCGTCGAGCGCAGGAATATTGCGGCTTTCGCCATAGCCATGGACTTGGTGTGTCAGAAAATCGCTCAGTCGGTTGGTAACTCGATCAAACACGTTGGTCCCGAGGTCTGCCCCAGATACCAAATCCTGGGAAGCAGTCATCTGGCTCACAACGTCGTCGCAGGGTTGTTCGATGGGTGACACCCAATCGACCGGTACTGCCGTCTGCGCGGCCTCCCACTCCGTTGCCGCCCACGCCCGCCGAAATGGAGTGAATACTTTGTACGGCCCGCCGGTTCCCGATAAGACGGTTCCAGGTGAGACTGCATACGGCGAACCGACCAAGACCAGTTCGATACGGCGCTCGGTGAGCGCTCGCCTCACTAACGCGTCCCGACTACGACCATAGGGGCCAAAGTCATCAGAAACGAACACTCTGGTAGCGCCGACTCGGCTGGCAAAGTCCGCCACCTCTATAACCGGATCACCTGTCCTAGTAGACAACCCGCCGCTCTCGGAATGCAACGCAGCGACGGTGTCACACAAATATCGCTTGCGCGGCACACCGCTTGCCGCCAGAAGCTTTTCGTCGGCTACGAATAACCCGGCAACGCTGCCACACGTACTCGCCGCGGCGAGCGCAGGGTGATCGTCGAGCCGCAAATCCCGACGAAACCACATCACCGAAACGGCCATTACCGTACCTACTCGTCGAGACGCAGCGCAGCTACAAACGCTTCCTGAGGAACCTCAACGCGCCCGATGTTCTTCAGCTTCTTTTTGCCCTCTTTTTGCTTTTCCAGCAACTTCCGCTTGCGAGAGATGTCGCCGCCATAACACTTTGCCAGCACGTCTTTGCGCTTGGCTTTCACGGTTTCGCGGGCAATGAAACGGCCGCCGATGGCCGCTTGAATCGGCACATCAAACATTTGGCGCGGAATGAGTTCCTTGAGTTTTTCGCACAACTTTCGCCCGTAGTCATAGGACCGGTCACGGTGCACAATCGAACTAAACGCATCGGCCACAACAGAGTTCAGCAAAATATCAACCTTGACCAGTGCGCTCTGCTGATATCCCGCTGGCTCATAGTCGAGACTGGCGTAGCCCTGGGTGCGACTCTTGAGCTGGTCGAAAAAATCAATAACTATTTCCGCTAACGGAATGCGGTATTGCAATTCCATCCGCTCCGGCGACAAGTACTCCATCTTGACCATCTCGGCGCGACGCGATTGGGCCAATTCGATAATCGTGCCTGCATAATTCGCCGGCGTCAAAATAGTGATGCGAAGAAACGGCTCTTCAATAAATTCGATATCGGCAGGGTTGGGAAGATCAGCGGGATTATCAACAAGCAGGAGCTCGCCGTTCGTTTTGTGCACGTGATATTGCACGCTGGGGGCGGTGGCAATAAGCGACAAATTGAACTCGCGCTCCAGACGCTCCCGAACGATTTCCATATGCAGCAAGCCGAGAAAACCACAACGAAATCCGAAACCCAAGGCACCAGACGTTTCGGGCTCGTACGTGATCGACGCGTCATTTACGCGAAGTTTTTCCAGGCTCTCCCGAAGGTTTTCGAAGTCGTCACCTTCGACGGGATAGAGCCCGCAAAATACCATCGGCTTGGGATCCATGTAGCCGTCAAGTGCCTTCGCAGCCGGGCGGGCAGCCTCAGTGATCGTCTCACCGACGCGTGCGTCACCCACGTCCTTGATGCCAGCGATGAGATAGCCGACTTCGCCGGGGCCCAGGGACGTGACAGGCGTCATTATCGGCTGGCGAACCCCCAACTCATCCACT
>JAYWAI010000254.1:0-4789 GCA_043782545.1 Acidimicrobiia bacterium | reverse complement strand
GACTTGATCTTAGGCCCGATGCACGTCATCAAGGGTTCCGGCGAATGGTCTTTAACGTGGTTGCTGCCAACTGCGACGACTACACGAAAAACTTTGGTTTTCTGATGACGGTTGCCGACCGATTCGAGGTGCCGTTCGCGAAGGCGGCTGTTGCTGAAGTGGTGGCCGCGGTGAACTCGTGGAGCCAATTCGCGGCCGCCGCCGAAGTGCCGGCCGGGCGCGCCCATCAGGTTGCTGCAGACCTCGTCGCAATGCGTCTGCGATAAATGATGCGCCAGTGATTTCCCCGACCATGCATGTATATTGCATGCATGCCAAATGTACAGATCCGCGATGTATCAGACGAGGTGCATCGAGCACTCGTGCAACGGGCCGAGACAGCTGGCCAGTCGTTGCAGCAGTTTCTGGCCACGCAGCTCGATCTGATCGCTTCAACTCCTACCGTTGATGAGATGTTGAGCCGCATTGAGCAACGGTCAAAGGGACGTGTAGCAAAGGCTGATGCGCTTGAGGGTGTCAAGGACGCACGTGGTCGTCGTTGACGCTTCGGTGTTCGCGCCGGCGCTCGCTGACGCCGGAAAACATGGCGACACATGTCGACGCAGATTGAGTGGCCAGGTCGTGGCCGCACCGGATTTGTTGCGAGTCGAAGTGTTATCGGTCGTGCGTCGGCAATTGCGTCGAGGTGAACTCAGTCTGATTCAGGCTTCGAATGCAATCGATGACCTGGCAAATTTTCCTGTCACGACGCATTTATCGTCGATGTTGGTACGTCGGATTTGGGAGTTGCGAGACAACGTCACCGCCTACGACGCTTGCTACGTGGCTCTCGCCGAAGCGCTCGATTGCCCGTTGCTCACCGCCGACGCAAAACTCGCGTCAGCGTCTGGCACTCGGTGCAGCTTTGAGGTCGTGTAGCGGCCGAGGGAGTCGCTGCGGATTATCAGAGAAAATATGGCAGGGGCCGTTGACTACGCTCGCAGGATGATTCGACTGCATGATTCGGCCACCGGAGCGGTTCGGGAGCTCGCTTTGCGCGAGCCCGGCAAGGTCGGCATGTACGTCTGTGGGCCCACGGTGTATGGCCCCCCGCACATTGGCCACGGCCGTTTCAGCCTGGTGTTCGACGTGTTGCGCCGGTATCTCGAATGGTCAGGTTTCGAGGTGAATTACGTGTCGAATATCACCGATATCGACGACAAAATCATCAACCGGGCCGCGAGTGAGAATCGCCCGTGGACCGATATCGCCCACAAGTGCGAATCCATTTGGACCCACGCCATGGATCGCATGAACATCAAGCGACCCACCTCGCTGCCCCATGCCACTGAATACGTCGGCGAGATGGTGGCGCTTATCAACGATCTGGTGGCACGAGGCAAGGCCTATGCCACTAGCGACGGCATGTATCTCGCTGTGCAAAGTGTTGATGACTATGGCTTGTTGGCCCGTCAGTCGCTCGACGACATGCTGGCTGGCGGTGGTGATCGTGCCGTTCTCGGCGCCGCCGAGAAGAAACACCCAGCCGATTTCGCGTTGTGGAAATTCACGAAACCGGGCGAGCCATCGTGGCCAGCCAACTTCGGAGATGGCCGTCCCGGCTGGCATACCGAATGTGTGGTGATGTCGCTGGACTTGCTCGGCGAAGGTTTCGACATTCACGGTGGCGGGCAAGATTTGCGTTTTCCGCATCACGAGAATGAGCGGGCGCAGGCCGTTGCGATTGGCAAGACGTTCGCTGGGCATTGGGTGCACAATGGATTCATCGTTGACCCATCGGGCGAGAAAATGTCGAAGTCGCTCAACAACTTCACCAACCTGCTCGACTTCCTGGATTCGGTCGATTCGCGGGCCTATCGCATGCTGGTGTTGCAGGGTCATTACCGATCGCCAATGGTGGTCGACAACGATGCTATTGCTCAAGCGCAGAGCGCGTTGGCCACATTTGACACCGTTGGGCGGCGCTCGGTGGATGTGGTCGATGGACTGCCGGCCGCCGACGCGATCGCCGCGTTCACCGCGTATATGGACGACGACATGAATACGCCCCAAGCCGTGGCGCTCATGTTTGATCTTGCCAAGCGTATTAACTCCGGCATCGACGCCGGTGCTGATGTAAGCGGTGAGGTCAACGCGTTTCGGTCGATCTGCTCCGCCGTTGGGCTCGAACTGGCCACCGCCGATGACGTGCCAACTGACGTTGCCGCACAAGCCCAAGCGCTCGATGACTTACGCGCTGCCAAAGACTTCGCGGCCGCCGACGCCATCCGCGCCATGCTCTCGCAAGCTGGGTGGATCGTGGAGACCACTAAGGCAGGCACTACCGTTCGCAGATCGTGAACCGTTCTCGTACTACCGATCCGGCTGCGCCACGGGTACCCATCCCGCGAGGGTTTTGGGTGCTGTGGACCACGCTGGTGATCGACATGGTCGGCTTCGGCATTGTGATTCCGGTGCAACCATTTTGGGCCAAACACTTCGGTGCGTCGCCGTTCAAAATTGGTCTCATCGGCGGCTCGTTTTCCTTCGCCCAGTTCGTGCTGGCACCGTTGTGGGGGCGAGTGTCTGACCGGGTTGGTCGCAAGCCCGTATTGATCATCTCGCTCATTGGTACGGCGATCGGTTTTGGCGTGACGGCCTCGGCATCGTCACTATGGATGCTGTTTGCTGGACGGTTGATCGACGGTGCATCGGGGGCCACTATTGGCGTGGCGCAGGCCGGCGTGAGTGACATCGCGGTGCCCAGCGAGCGTCCTAAATTGATGGGTCTGCTGGGCGCGGCGTTCGGCATTGGTTTCGTGCTGGGGCCAGTGATCGGCGGCACGCTTTCGGGTATCAGTTACCGGTTGCCGTTCTACGTGGCGGGCGCCGCAGCAGCCATCAACGCCGTTGCCACGTTCATTCGGTTGCCGGAAACTAAGACTACCAAATCGGCGCCGAGGGCCAATTTGGCCAAGGTGTGGCACCTGCCGAGCTTCAACCGTCTGGCCGTGGTGGTGTTTATTTCGGTGGCCTCATTTAGTGCGTTCGAAAACACGTTTGGTCTTTTCGGGGCTAAGCGATTGCACATGGGGCCAAAGGGCGTTGGGCTGTGGTTGGCGTTTATTGGCGTGATGTTGGTGATCGTGCAAGGCGGGCTGATTGGCCCGGCGTCGAAGCGATTTTCGATGCCCACGTTGTTGCGCGGCGGCCTGTTGTTGACGGGCAGCGGCTTAGTTGTTTTCGGCTTCACGTATGGCTGGGCGTTGATGGTGGTGGCCAATATTTTGATTGCGTTCGGTCAAGGTTTTTATGCGCCGGCCTTGTCATCCACGAGCGCGGCGATTTCGCCGCCCGATCGTCGTGGCGAGGTGCTGGGCGCGATCCAGTCCATCTCCTCGGTAGCGCGAATCGTTGGACCGGCTATTGGTGGCTTTCTGTTTGGACGGGTGAGTGTGGGCGCGCCGTATTTCGTGGGCGCGGTCGGGCTGGCTATCGCGTTTGCGTGTATTGCCGGGTTGAAAACTTCTGAGCATGCTGACTCTCCGTCGGTGGTTACCCACGGGTAACATCGGTGAATGGCTGAATTTTCTCTCTCGCTCAACGACGACCAACTAGCGATCCAATCGTGGGTTCATGAGTTCGCTAAAGACGTGATACGACCCGCCGCCCATGAATGGGATGAGCGCGAAGAGTTCCCGTGGCCCATCGTGCAAGAGGCCGCCAAGATCGGTTTGTACGGTATCGATTTCATCATGAACACCATGAGTGACACGTCGGGCCTCACTATGCCAGTGGCCGTCGAAGAACTGTTTTGGGGCGACGCCGGCATTGGCATGGCCATCATGGGTTCGAGTCTTGCGGCCGCTGGCATCTCGGGAAATGGGACGCCCGAGCAAATGGTCGAGTGGGTGCCGCAGTGTTACGGCACTGCCGACGACGTGAAGCTCGGAGCGTTTTGCGTGAGCGAGCCCGATGCGGGCAGCGACGTATCGTCGTTGCGCACCCGGGCTGTATACGACGAAGCACGTGACGAGTGGGTGCTGAACGGCACCAAAGCGTGGATCACCAACGGCGGCATTGCCAATGTGCACGTGGTGGTTGCGGCCGTGGATCCAGAACTCAAGGGACGCGGTCAGGCCAGTTTCATTGTGCCGCCCGGCACCAAAGGTTTGTCGCAGGGGCAGAAGTATCTCAAGCACGGCATCCGGGCGTCGCACACGTCAGAAGTGGTGCTCGATGACGTGCGAGTGCCAGGCCGTTGCCTGCTGGGTGGCAAAGAAAAATTGGACGCAAAATTGGCCCGCGCTCGTGACATGGGCTCGTCGGGCAAGCAACCAGCGATGGCCACTTTTGAAGCCACGCGACCAATCGTGGGCGCGCAGGCGCTGGGCATTGCCCGGGCCGCGTACGAGTATTCGTTGGAGTATGCCAAGGAGCGCAAAGCGTTCGGCAAGCCCATCGTGATGCATCAAGCGATTGCCTTCAAACTGGCCAACATGGCCACCGAAATCGACGCCGCTCGACTGTTGATTTGGCGTGCCGCATGGTTGGCTCGCAACGGCGGATTCAAGAACGGCGAAGGCTCGATGAGCAAGTACAAGGCATCTGAAGTGGCCGTGCGAGTGACCGAAGACGCCATCCAAATTTTGGGCGGTTACGGGTACACGCGTGAGTACCCCGTGGAGCGTTGGCATCGTGACGCCAAGATCCACACGATCTTCGAAGGCACCAGCGAGATCCAGCAACTCGTGATCGCTCGGGCCATATCGGGCCTACGTATCGAATAGATTTTGATTTTTTAGAATCA
>JAYWAI010000253.1:0-1795 GCA_043782545.1 Acidimicrobiia bacterium | reverse complement strand
CTTTCGGGAGACCGCTCTTTTCCGAGACTACATACGACGGCGTGGGATTCGGGCTCGGTATGTCGGTAACCCAAGATCCGGTGAAGGCCAAGGTGCCGGGACGGCCCGGCGATTATGGCTGGGGCGGAGCGGCCTCGACCACGTTTTTCGTGGACCCACACGAAGACATTTCGTGTGTATTTCTGACCCAGCTACTGCCGTCGAGTACCCATCCAATTCGCTCGGAACTCAAGCAACTGGTGGCCCAAGCGCTCATCGACTAACGAGCCCCCGCCGGGTCGTTACCGGGCAGCCGCCACGAAAGCTCACTTAGCCGATATCGAGGCGGATGAGATCGTCGAGTGTTTCGCGGCGGGCCACAATACGTGCCTCGCCCTGGCTCACAAACACCACTGCGGGCCGGGGCACCTTGTTGTAGTTGTTGGCCATCGTGTAGCCGTAGGCGCCGGTGACCGGCGTGCACAACACGTCGCCGATTTTCAGATCTCGGGGTAGCCACGCTTCGTCGATAAGCAGGTCGCCACTTTCACAATGCTTGCCCACCAGACGCACAGGCTTGCCCCGCTCGACGAACGGCGACCGTGGCAAGAACGCTTCATAGCCCGAGCCATACATGACAGGGCGGGGGTTGTCGCTCATGCCGCCGTCCACCGCGCAATACGTGCGAATGCCTTCGAGGTCTTTGATCGTGCCAACCGTATACAGCGTCACGGCAGCGCTGGCCACGATCGACCGGCCCGGCTCCATGGCTACCTGCGACGTGCAACCCGATGCCTCGATGGCCACCTTGAGAGCGTTGGCCCATTCGGTAATCGAGGGTGCAGATTCGGCTTCGACGTACGCCACGCCGAGGCCTCCACCGAACGTCACTTCTGGCAATCCGAGCGGGTTGGAGAGGTCCAGCATCACGTGTGCTGCTTTGGCAAAACTGTCGGCGTCAAACACTTGCGAGCCAATGTGCATGTGCAAGCCGCGCAACTCAACGGTGAGTGATTCTTGCGCCTTTTTGATCGCCTCAGCGGCCAGCCCTGTCGAAACGGTAAAACCGAATTTCGAGTCGTCTTGCCCAGTTTGCACATATTCATGCGTGTGCACTTTGACGCCCGGTGTGATGCGGATTTGAATCGGCGCTTTCGCGAATCTTACGCCCTTGTACCCAACCTTCACGACGGCTTGATCAAGGCGATCGAACTCGTCAAACGAGTCGACCACTATGTGTCGCACGCCGACCTTGAGCGCCATTTCCAGCTCTGCAGATGATTTGTTGTTTCCATGCAAAATGATGTGATCGCCGGGCACACCAGCGGCCACCGCCACATGCATTTCGCCCCCCGAAGCACAATCGATCGCCATGCCTTCTTCGTAGGCCAACTTCGCCATTGCCTTACACAGAAAGGCTTTGGAGGCATACGTCGCCCCGTCACCAAATGCCGCCACGGCTTCGCGGCAACGGGCCCGTAAGTGATCTTCGTCGTACACAAACAGCGGTGTTCCGTATTCGGCGGCGAGCTCGAGCAGGCTGATTCCGCCCACATACAAGTCGCCATTGGGGCCAACTGCAGCCGAGTCGGGCAGGAGATGTCGCGAAATTGGACCAGCCACTACATCGCCTCTGGTGTGCTCACGCCGAGCAAACTCAAGCCCACTACCAGCCCGACCCGCGTGGCCTCCACCAGCCACAAGCGAGCCTGCGTGAGCTCGCCCGACACACCGTCACCCATCACATAACAGTCGTGGTAAAAGCTGTGAAATACGGCGGCGAGTTCGCGCACCCAGGTGGTGACTTTGTGAGGCG
>JAYWAI010000252.1:0-4814 GCA_043782545.1 Acidimicrobiia bacterium | reverse complement strand
CGTCGCCCAAAATAACGGCGTCGCCCAAACGCTGACGGTCTAATACGCGCTATGCCGTCGGGGCCTCCGAGTAGCCTGCAACCGTGTTCGTCAAAATTTGTGGCATCACCAACGAAGAAGACGCCTTGTTGGCCGTGGCCATGGGTGCCGACGCCGTGGGCTTCATTTTTGCTCCCTCCACTCGCCAAGTAGCGGCGGGTCAAGCACGAGACATCGCCCGCCGGTTGCCGCCAGAAGTGCTCACGGTTGGCGTGTTTCGCAATGATCTGCCCGAGCGGGTGGTGTCGATCATGCATGAGGCAGGCCTAATGGCCGCCCAACTCAGCGGGCGCGAAACGGTCGAGCAAACCGCTGAGGTCCGTCGGCGGTTGCCCAGAGTGATCAAGGCGTTTAGCCCCGACGATCCCGCCATTGACCACATCGAGGAATACGCGCCATGGGCAGTGCATCTCGACGCCGATCAACCCGGTGGGGGAGAAACATTTAATTGGCGCACGACCGCCCGGCCCGACGTCAATCGCCTCATTCTGGCCGGCGGTTTGACTGCGGCCAACGTGGCCGATTGCATCAACCATTTTCACCCGTGGGGTGTCGACGCCGCGACCGGTATCGAGAGCGAACCGGGCCGCAAAGACCCTCGCAAAGTGCGAGAATTTATCAAGAACGCCAAGGCGGCCTTCGAAAACTTACGGGTCACCTACCCAGGCTCGATTTCCGACGCCCCGTACGACTGGATGCAGGAGTAGCAGTTGAGTTTCGTTTTCAGCCACGATAATCACGGCTTGGAAGACCCGTCAGCTGATGGTCGCTTCGGCGAATTCGGCGGTCGCTACGTACCAGAAACCTTGGTGCCGGCCTGCCAAGAACTCGAAGCAGGATTCCGTGAAGCGTGGGCCGATCCGGCGTTTCGAAGCGAGCTGGCCGAGCTCAACCGGACATATTCCGGGCGCCCATCGATGATCACCGAATGTCGCAACTTGGGTGCCACACTCGGCCTGAGACTCTTTCTCAAACGCGAAGACCTCAACCATACGGGCAGCCACAAAATCAACAATGTGCTGGGCCAAGCGCTCCTCGCCAAACGCATGGGTAAGACGCGTCTGGTGGCCGAAACTGGTGCAGGCCAGCACGGCGTGGCGTCGGCCACTGCGGCGGCACTTATGGGTATGGAGTGCATGGTGTACATGGGCGAAATCGATATGGCTCGCCAAGAACTCAACGTGTTTCGCATGCAATTGTTGGGTGCACAGGTGCGGCCTGCGCTATCTGGATCGCGAACGTTGAAGGACGCCGTGAACGAGGCCATGCGCGATTGGGTCGCCACGGTGGGCGACACGCACTACTGCTTGGGTTCGGTCATGGGGCCGCACCCGTATCCCTGGATGGTGCGCGAATTTCATCGGGTTATCGGTGACGAAGCGCGAATGCAAATGTCCGAGATCCTCGACGACGTCCCCGATGTGGTGTGCGCGGCGGTTGGCGGGGGCTCGAATGCGATGGGCATTTTCTCCGGCTTCGTGGACGCTCGTACGCGACTGGTGGGCGTGGAACCAGCAGACGGCGCTGCCGTGGGCCGTGGCGTACCCGGCGTCGTGCACGGAATGAAGAGCTATTTGATGCAAGACGAATTCGGTCAAGTGCTCGAAGCAGCGTCCATCTCGGCGGGGCTCGACTACCCGGGAGTCGGCCCAGAACACTCGTATCTCGCCTCGATTGGGCGCGCAGAATACCCGTGCGTCACCGATCAAGAAGTGATTGCGGCCTTCGAGACGTTGAGCAAAACCGAAGGCATAATTCCGGCGCTGGAATGCGCTCATGCACTGGCGTGGGTGATTCGCGAAGCGCCATCAATACAGCGCCAAACGGTGCTGCTCAACCTGTCGGGACGCGGTGACAAAGACGTCGGCCAGATGATGACGGTGATGCGAGACGGCTACAAAGGGTCACACGGATGATCGCTCTTGAACAACACCTACGGGCGCGCCGTGCCAGCGGGCGGAAACTTTTTGTGCCATATTTGACCGGTGGTCTGGGCAATGACTGGATGGACCACATTCGCGCTATGGCCGCAGGCGGTGCCGATGCCATCGAAATCGGCATCCCATTTTCTGACCCGGTCATGGACGGTCCCACCATTCAAGAAGCGAGTGAAAGCGCATTGCGAGCTGGCACCACGCCAGAATCGATATTGGCTCGATTGCCCGAGATCGACATCGACGTGCCGCTCGTTGTCATGACGTACTACAACATCGCTTTTCGGATTGGCCACCGTCGATTTGCTGAATCGCTGGCCACGGCTGGCATCTCCGGCACCATCCTCCCCGACCTTCCGCTGGAGGAGTCTGGCCCGTGGCGTGAGGCTGCCCAAGCTGCGGGCATCGAGCATGTGTTGCTCGCCGCGCCAACTGCACCTGATGAGCGCCTACCGCTCATTTGCAACGCGTCGAGGGGTTTTGTGTACTCAATTGGTCTGGTTGGCACTACGGGCGAACGTTCGTCGCTCGCGGCCACGGCAGCACCCATGGCTCGGCGTCTCAAGGCAATCACCGACATGCCGGTAATCGTGGGGATCGGCGTATCCAATGGCGCACAGGCCGCGGAGGTCTGTCAAGACGCCGACGGCGTTGTGATCGCATCGGCGTTGGTGCGCACCGTGCTCAATGGTGCCACGCCCCAAGACACCGAAGCGTTCGTGCGAGATATTCGGCGTCATCTCGACTAGTCGCCGGCGATCGAAGAGCTGGCTTAATGCTGTCGGCGACGGGGAATTTTGTGGGAGGCGAGATGAAGGTCCATTCGTTGACGCGAGCTGGCCGTCATCAATTGGCCATTCGAGACGGCTTCCAGAAAGCGGCTTCCAGGGATACGCCACACGGTGCATTGATCCATCGCCATGACCGTTGCCGTGCGCGGCACCCGCTGCAGGAGTCCAATCTCGCCAAATGTGTCGGGGGCGGTGATGCGGGCCACTTCAACGTTGTGACCATCGGCGTCGAGAACGTCGATGGAGCAGGTGCCCTCGATCAGCACAAAGAGATCGTCAGGCGAGTCGCCCTCGCGAACGATGACCGCCCCCGGTGTCGGAAATTCCACTTCGTGATGACGGGCCAGCAGCTCGACCGCCAGCTGGCTCGCTCCTGCCAACACACCAAGGGATCGCAAGGTGACAACGATTTCAGCTACCTCGGCCTGTTGAGCCTGCGACCTCTTACTGATACGTACAAATAGCGGTGCACTCACCAGACCCGCCACGCACGTCACCACCCCCAGAATCGTGATCACTGTGCCGATCTGCACCGAGTTGGCGAGGTATGGCGCCAACAAGCCACCAGTCAATAGGCCGCCCAAAATGATTGAATCCAAAATGCCGAAGACCGCGCCTTTCACGGAGTCGGGCACAGTGTGTTGAATCAAAGTGGTCGCCAATATTTCTGCGGTGAGATTCGCCGCCGATGACATTGCCAAGCCTGCGGCGAGAATCCACAGCGTCTGTGAATGGGCCACGACCACCAACGGCAGACCGCATCCCACTGCCATGACGCCCAAGAGCAATCCTGCTCGAGGCGAACTAGCGGCTCGCTTGATGAAGAACATCGACAAGAACGCTCCCGCACCCACTGCGAGCGTGATGGTTCCGAGCGCCTGTGGGCGGTGGAGCGAGTCGCGAGCTATGACCGCGCTGAGGACTTCGATCGAGCCAAAAACGACATCCACAATTAGCACAAAAGCCACAACGGCAATGAGTGACAGCGACGAGGCTATGTGAAGTGCCCCAAGTCGCAAGGAGCCAAACGACGATTCGCTCGCCTCGATGAGATTGCCGGTCGGCACTGGAGTGTTGCCGGGGACATCGAGCGGGGCGTGCTCGTGTTCGTGCGTCGATTGCAGGGACGCGAAAGCTATGCCGAGCAGCGCCACAGCCAGCAGAGGCGCAGAAACTCCAGCGTGAGCCAGCGTGGCAATGCCACCGATGCCTGGCCCGAGGAAATACGCCCCAGACCCCGCCAATCCCATTAGTGCGGTGAGGGACGACAGAGACGAAATGGGAGTGGTCTGAGCCATCCACGAAGCAACGGTTGGGTAGCACGGCGTAGCCAAAAGGTGCGTGGCTGCCATCGTGAGTACGAGCGCCCCAATAGGCGCGTGCCGCACGAGCATGATGGCGATCACACCGAAGAGCAGCGCCCGAAGTAGATACATCGAGCGCAACATCGACCGCTTGCGGAACCGATCGCCGAGAGCACCGCCGACACTGGAAAACAGCACATAGGGAAGCGTGTTCGCGGTGGCAATTACCGAAACCCAACCCGGCCCAGAATGTCGGCGCAATACCTCTGAGTACAGCACCACGCCCACAAGTTGCTGGGCGAGCGAACTGGTGGCATGGGCCGTCATGAGTCGTCGTGTTGTGGGAGTCGCCAGAGCACGGCGAAAAGATGGCGGACGGAGACTCATGAACGAGCGAACGCCACCATGTCGGCCATGATGCCGGTGAGTATCTCGATGGTCGTATGTGGATGCACAATGCACACACGCATGCAAGTTTCGCCGCGCCACGTGGTTGGCACGATCAGCGTGAGACCGGCTCGGGCTCGGCTTACACTCCATTCGTGGTAATCGGCCACGCTCCATCCGCACCGTTGGAACAACACGATCGACATTTGGGGCTCGAGCAAGAGATCGAAATCGGAGCTGCGTTCCAGCTCGCTGGCAAATTGTCGCGCTACAGCAATGGTGGAATCAATCGATTGCTCGTATGCCAACGTGCCGTGGGTGGCGAGGGAGAACCATAGCGGCAACCCGCGTGCCCGCCG
>JAYWAI010000251.1:0-1803 GCA_043782545.1 Acidimicrobiia bacterium | reverse complement strand
CGTTCGCGGCCATTGAGCCGATCTGCGCGCTGCGGCAAGCCACCATTTACCGCAAGTTTCTCGACAGCATCGAGCCCGCTGAACACATCTACCACCAGAATGATCCCGGTATATGGCTCACCGAAGCCGCCAAGCTCTTCGCTAAAAGCCACCATGTTTCCGGCGAGTCCTCGCCAGAGACGACGTCGCTTGGAACGTAAAAGCTTCCCCAATATCCGCCGACCGTCGGTTGGAGTCGGCCACACTTAGGCCACTCTTTCATTCAAGAAACCGGCGTTCGCGCCGATTTTTTGTGAAGCGGGTGGTCCCGAATTGAAAGGTCGCGATTTTCTCTATGCTGCGTTTTTTTCGAAAGCCCATTGTGATTGCTGCAACGAGTGCGCTGGTCGCTGTCGGGGTAGTTGCCCTGAGCCAAACCGGCACAACGCCCCAGGCCGACGCAGCACCGAATTTTCCGTCGGACTTTAGTGACAACCTGGTGGCCTCGATCGCCAGCCCAACCGCGATTGCTTTTACGCCAGACGGTCGCATGCTGGTGACAACCCAGGGTGGAGCGCTGCGGGTGATCGCCAACAACAGCTTGGTGCCCACCGCGGCACTCAGTATCGGCGCGTCGCTGTGTACGAACTCCGAGCGGGGCATGTTGGGCGTGGCCGTCGACCCCAACTTCGCGACCAACAATCAGATCTACGTGTACACCACGTTTAACAAGGCCGGTCAGTGCGTCAACCGGGTCATGCGCTACGTGCTCGGCAGCGACAACGTTGCCACCGGCGGCACGACCATTTGGGACGTCAACTATCAAGCGTCGGCCGGCAATCACAACGGCGGCGATGTTCATTTTGGCGCCGACGGTTACCTGTACATCTCGATCGGCGATGGCGGTTGCGACCCCAGTGGAGCTAGCGGTTGCGGGGGTGGCAACACAGCCACGAGGCGCATGGATTGGCTCTTCGGCAAAATTTCACGAGTCGATACCAATGGCGTGCCGCCGGCGAGCAACCCGTTCTACGGGCAGCCCGGGTCTCGACGATGTGGCGACCCCGCCGGTACACCCGCGGGCGCAGGCCCGTGCCAAGAGACGTTCTCGTGGGGTTTCCGCAACCCGTTCCGGTTCGCCATGCAACCGGGCACGAGCACGTTCAACGTGAACGATGTTGGCCAAGGTACGTGGGAAGAAATCGACCGGGGCGCAGCGGGCGCTGACTTTGGGTGGAACACGCGTGAGGGTCATTGCGAAACCGGTTCAAGCACCAACTGCGGCGCGCCGCCCGCTGGCATGACGAACCCCCTCTACGACTACAACCACTCGACTGGATGTAGCGCCATCACGGGAGGAGCGTTTGTGCCGAACGGCAATTGGCCGGCGCCGTATGCCGGAAGCTACCTATTTGCTGACTTCGGATGCGGAAAGATCATGCGGCTCGTAGATGGCGGCAGCGGCAACTATTCATCGGCCGATTTTGTGACCGGCCTCGGCGGTTCGAGTGCGACATCGATGACCTTCGGCCCGGGCTTTGGCGGCCAGTCGATGTATTACACGTCGTATGCCGGGGGCGGGCAGGTGCGTCGAGTCGATTACATCGCGAGCTCAAATCACACGCCGGTGGCCGCGTTCACCGCTACTCCGCCATACGGCGCGTTGCCGCTCAATAGTGCATTCGATGGCTCAGCATCCAGCGACGCCGACCCGTCCGACACGCTGAGCTATAACTGGGATTTTGGCGACGGCACGACAGTTGTTACGTCCAGCGCCACAACAAGCCACACTTACACGGTGTTTGGCACGTACACGGCTTCGCT
>JAYWAI010000250.1:0-1805 GCA_043782545.1 Acidimicrobiia bacterium | reverse complement strand
GCTAACCGTCGTTACTTGTACTTCGCCCAAAAGGCTGATATCGAGGGCTACCCCGATGTGGCAATGCTGTTACGTTCAGTTGCCGAAGGCGAAACGGGCCACGCATTTGGCCACTTCGACTTCCTCGCCGAAGTTGGCGACCCAGTCACCGGCGTAGCCGTTGGCCCGACCGAAGACAACTTGCGGTCATCGATCGAAGGCGAAACTTACGAGTTCACCGAGATGTACCCGGGCTTTGCCCGTACCGCCCGCGAAGAAGGCTTTTCTGAAATCGCAGAATGGCTTGAGACGTTGGCTCGAGCGGAGAAGAGCCATGCCGGCCGCTTCACCCAGGGCCTCGAATCACTCGGTTAATTTCCGTTTCTTGGTATCGGGCGCGTCTGATCAGGTCAGGCGCGCCCTTTGCTGTTTTGTACTTCCCCGTTCGAGATACAACGTTTCTAGACGTTGAGGAGACCCGATGACCACGATTTATGACCCGAACCATCCGAAATATCTCGACGAAAGCGACCTTCGTCACGAGATGAACCGGGTGTTTGACCTCTGTCACGGGTGCCGTTTGTGCTTCAAATTTTGTTCGGCTTTCCCGTCACTCTTTGAACTGATTGACAGAGATCCCGATCAACAGGCGCACACGTTGACCAGCGACGAACAAGACCGTGTCGTCGACGAGTGTTTTAACTGCAAGCTGTGTTACGTGAACTGTCCGTACATTCCTGGCCAATCTGAGTGGGATCTGGATTTCCCTCGGCTGATGTTGCGGGCCAAGGCCGTGCGTCACACGGGAGCAGCCGGCCGCGAGCGATTCACTCGCGAACGATTGGTGACGCAACAAATTACCGGCCGCACCGACCTGATTGGCGCCGTCAACACCAAAGTCGCGCCGGTCGTGAATGCCATGACCGGCACTCCCGGATCTCTACCTCGCAAGATCATGCAGGCCGTCACCGGCATAGCAGCCGAACGTGTCTTGCCGCCATTCACCCGGACTCGTTTTTCCACCTGGTTTCGCAAACGATCGGCAACAGTGTTGGGTCAACCCGAACGCGCCAAAGTCACTCTTTTTTCGACGTGCGTGGTGGAGTATCAGCGCCCAGAAATCGGGCACGACCTGGTCAAGGTATATGAGCGCAACGGTGTGAGTTGTTCACTGGCCACCGATGCTGGGTGCTGCGGGGCGCCATGGTTGCACTCCGGTGACATAGAAAAATTCAAGGCGGTGGCCGCGGAAAACGTGGCCGTGCTAGCTGATGCAGTGAGGGCTGGTACCGACATCGTGGTGCCTCAACCCACGTGTGGGTATGTGCTCAAAAAGGACTACGTGGACTATGTCGGGGGTGCTGATGCTGAGTTGGTGTCGACGCATACGTTTGACTCGGCAGAGTATTTGATGAAAATTCACAAAGAATCTGGCGGCCTCGATCTGGCGTTCACCGGTGACATTCCGGCGACTACGACATATCACGTGGCGTGTCACCTCAAGGCCCAAAACGTCGGACTCAAAAGTCGGGATCTCATGAAACTTACGGGCACCAAAATTTCGTTGGCCCCTGATTGCTCAGGCGTAGATGGCACGTGGGGATATCGCGAAGAAAATTACGACGCTTCAAAGTTGGTGGCCAAAAAACTTATCGCCGCCGTCAAAAAACAAAACTCCGACGTGGTGACTGGTGATTGCTCGCTGGCGAACGACGCCATCTTGGAGGGCACGGACCGGGCCCCGATGCACCCGCTCCAAATGGTGGCACGGGCGTATGGCATTGCCCCAGAACCCAAGAAAGGCAAGTGACTGATGGCCTCGCCAT
>JAYWAI010000249.1:0-1814 GCA_043782545.1 Acidimicrobiia bacterium | reverse complement strand
ACAGTACGCCCACTCGGTGTGGTCAACGCCACGATTGACGGCACGTCGGTCGCTGCAACCAGCGATCGCAATAAGTCTTTGCCATCGTCCACGAAGGTGTCAAGGACTTGTACAGTCCCGTCCTTCACGCCGAACGTCGCATACTCGTCAAAAGTTGCTTCGTCATAGCTATCAACAGTTTTCGTGAAGACAGTTGCCAACCAACTGAAATTGAACTTGCCATCTGAATACGTAGGATTCCCAAGCGGGACCGTGTGAGAATTTTCCCTGCCGATTTTTGCTGTATCAAAGATCGCTAAGAGTTTGGGGCCAGGTCCGAAGACCAAAAGGTTCGCCGGCCACAAAGGACCTCCTCGGGAGCATGAAAACCCTACAGCAGCTTCATTCTGGCCATCACCAGTTATGTCGCCAAAAACAATGTTCGTCGATATCGAAGCATCGTGGTTTTGGGCAAGATTGGGGAGCGCTCCGTTGACGAGTCTGCCAGGCGCCTCCTCGCAAATCGATGGCATGTCAAAATTCAAAATTTGGGCCTCGGTGAGAGGTGTTACGAGCGCGTCCCAAGACAGCGAATCGACCAGTTGAGCTAGCGATTTGCCAAGGGCCCCGTGCCCAACTTGGTTCGGGTGAAACATCCGATAGACGCGAGTGTCGGTGTCGTCATGCGCCGTTGCTGATCCAAGCGCCAGCGGGTTCAGCCATGGGTCTGCACTACAGAGCGCGTGCCGACCGGATTGATCGTTTTCGTAGATCTTTTCTGCATCGAGAAACTCCACACCAACGCCGTTGTACTTTCCATTCGCGTCCGCAGCAGCTGCTGCCAGTTGTTGATTGAGGTAACTAATCACGCTGCGAATAGTGATGGCGTCAGCCGGTCGAAGTCGTTGGCATCGATTGCCAGACGACGTTCTCCACGACCATTTCGATGGGTCTTCAACGATTTGCGGGTACCCCACGATCACAATGTGGCCGCCCGTCAACGACCGCCCCTGAGCGATTTGAGCGAGCATGTCGGGGGTCGTAAGTGTGTCGTTAAACGAGACGTGAGTGTCGGGTCCGTGGCCTACGACTGCATCAATGATCTGCTTCATTTTTTCGGAGGTTTGAGGGCAGCCAAGCGAGGGTTGGAACGTCCACTCTGGCCGATCATCGGCCATACCACCGCCGGCCATTGACATCCCGTGCGCGGCGTCAGCAAACAGGTGGTCGTCGGCGATTTGCAAGCCAACGCACTTGCCGATGAAGTCAATGAGTCCGATACTGTCGGCCCCCATCGAGATCGTGACAAGTTCCGATTTGGATTCGCTGGATACGCCACTTTCTTGCGCCCATTCACTATTCCTCGAAGACGAGCAGGCCAGCATCTGCAACGACTCAAATCGCCCCGTGGTGACCAAGTCCCGTGCCACCACGGAATACGCCCGGGACGGGTTTGGCTGTTCGGATTTGCCTGTAGCGCGTTCGCATCGTGACCGTGCTGGGGAGGCGGATTGGTCAACGTTCGGTAGACCTTCGCCCGAGGCGAATGAGTCGCCGAGTGCGAGCCAATTGAGCTGATGAGTCGTTGCTAATTTCGGAACTGGCAACACCACCGGATTCGATACGTGGGCAGCGACGGCGGGCGCTCGAACGACCGCAGCCGCGATTATCAACATGACACTGGCGATTCCATTGACCGCAACGCGACGGAAAATAGCGAAGCTCATTCGCCGATCTCCTTGATTCGTTGGTCGACGGCGCGAAGCGCCGCCAGAGCGTCGGATAGTTCTAGGGCAATCTTTGCTTTATCGTTCGAACTGCAAGGTAGTTTCACG
>JAYWAI010000248.1:0-33101 GCA_043782545.1 Acidimicrobiia bacterium | reverse complement strand
ACCAATACAAAAACCCGCCCCCAACCCCACCGGCGAAACCCTCAACACCCACTGGCTCACATACACCGCCGCCTAAAGGCGTCGAATTTCGCATCAATACATCAAGATGCGCGCTACCATGCAGATATGCGAACGACCATCGACTTGCCGCCCGAGATACATCGCGAACTACGCAAACGAGCAATTGACCTTCACTCCACCATGAGCCAATTGGCTTCGGATCTCCTGAAGGAATCACTACTCGCGAACGGACCGCAACGACCGGTCGTTACCACCGGCCCACGAGGCCTCAAGCCAATCCGCGTGGGTCGTCCGGTCACCTCCGCCGACGTCGCAGCAATGGAGGACGAATGGTGACCCTGCTCGATTCAAACGCGTTGATTGCGCTCGCAATTGTCGACCACGAACACCATCACAAGATGTTGACCTGGTGGGCGAAAGACACGCCATTCGCCACCTGCCCGATCACGCAAGGATCGCTCCTGAGGTACTGCCTGCGAGTCGGCGTGCGGCACGAGGAGGCACTCGCGGCACTGGCATCAATCACAGATTCGCGTCGACACGAATTTTGGCCCGACGCTATCGGATTCGAGCAAGTCGGTCTGGAAAACATCACTGGCCACCGGCAGGTCACCGATGCCTATCTCATCTCTCTCGCTGGGCATTTTTCGGGCAAAGTCTTGACCTTCGACAAAGCAATGGCCGCCGCTCATCCACGCGCCGCCAAGCTGCTGCTCTAACGAGCCAATTACAGCCTCACCGGCTATTTGGGGGCGAAACGTTGCCCGGCGTCGAGGCGAATTGTGCCGCCGTTGAGCATCGGGTTTTCGATGATGGCAACGGCCAAGCGGGCGTACTCGTCGGGCTTACCCATGCGCTTGGGGAACGCAGCATCCTTGGTCAGCGGGCCCTTCATCGAGTCAGGAAGTCCCGAAGTAATGCCCGTGTCGAACAGGCTCGGCGCAATGGCATTCACGCGCACGCCGTAGAAGCCGAGGTCTCGGGCCATGGTGAGTGACATGCCAGCAATGCCGGCTTTTGATGCGGTGTAGGCAACTTGGCCGATCTGCCCTTCGAACGCAGCAATTGACGCCGTGTTGATGATCACGCCGCGCTCCTCGTCTTCGTTGGGCTCGTTCTTACTCATGTGGAATGCTTGCAATCGGTTGAGGTTGAACGTGGCCACCAGATTGAGCTCGATGACGCCACGGAACGATTCCAGCGGGTGCGGTCCGTCTTTTGTGAGGGTCTTGGCGCCGATGCCGCCGCCGGCCGTATTGACCGCAGCGTCAAGCCCACCAAGCGCATCAACGGCTTCTTGGATGGTGATTTCGATACCGGCATAGTCCAGGATGTCGCACTCGAAATAGGTACCTCCGACCGCGGCTGCGACTTCAGCGCCAGCAGACCCAGCCCGGTCCAAAATGGCGACCTTGCCGCCGCCGGCGGCGATGCGCTCGACCGTGGCGCGAGCCATGCCCGATGCGCCGCCAACCACCATGGCCCGAAGTCCTTGAATCTGCATGACACACTCCTATTAAGAAAACGTGCGGTAGTCTCACCGGGATCTGACACATGTGTCAATTTTGGGGAGAACTCAGTGGAACTGTGGGAAGTCATCGCACGCGAAAGCATCCGAGATTTGGTGACGCGGTACAACGCCAACGGCGACAGCGGGCGTTTCGCCCAGGTGCGGCCATTGTTTGCGCTCGACGCGTCAATGCATCTCATGGGTCAGAGCTATGTCGGCATCGACGAAGTCATGACCATTTTCACCAACACGCAATCCCAGATCGCCGGCCACGACACGCCGGCGTACCTACGCCATTCGACGTCCACGCATCAGATCGACCTCGTTGATGAGGCCCATGCCACGGGGCGCGTGTATTTCTCGGTCATCACGCCAATTGGGCTTGATCATTGGGGACGCTACGTCGACAGCTACCGCGTCGTGGACGGCCAGTGGCGCTTTGCGGAGCGACGAGTAACGGTCGACGGCAAAGTGCCCGACTCGATCTTTCCCGACATCTAGAACGCACGGCCTACAAAGACTCGCCCCATGCGGCGATCAACTCATCGGCGGTCACAACCGTAGCAATCATGGCGATCGAATTTTCGAGCACCGCGTCCGCATATGCCTTGGGCAAACCCACGACGGCGTCACGAACAACCACTACCTGGTATCCCAAATCAAGCGCACTGAGTGCCGCTCCGATAATGCCCAGATTGAGCGAGACGCCCATGAGCACGATTGTGGTGACACGCATGTTGCGAATGACGGCGTCGAGTTCCGTACCAGTAAACGGAGTCATGCCGTGCATACGCGCCACCTTCACGTCGGCTGGCTGCACGTCGAGTTCTTCCACGAGTTCGGCCCCTGGTTGACCAATTTCGGTGGGTGAAAACCCGACCTCGGCCCTGCGCTTGGCCACAATCGAAAATATCTTGCAGTTGACCGCCTGGCCGAGGCCGTCGGCTCGCTCTTCCATGGTGGCGTGCACAACACGAGCACCCACAATTCGCGCCGCCCGGCACACACGTCCCGCGATCTCGAGCATGCCCGCTTCACGCACCGCTACGGGCAATGCCGGCAACACGGCCTGGTCGCCCACGATGCCCCGTTGCAGCTCCATGGTTACCACGGCGGTGTGCGACGGATCAACGATTTGGCGAAACCGATCGCTTGGCGTACTCATGTTGACAACCGCGAAATGGCATCGATGACGGCGTCGACGGACGAGATCCAGGCCAACAAATTTAACGAATTTTGCAGCATCCATTGATGCGATTCTGCTGATGCGCCTGAGGTGGCATCCTCGGGGATCACCGCGTAATACCCCCGCTCCACTGCACCGAGCGTGCCGCCAAACAACGCCAAGTTGGTGGACACGCCGGTAAACACGATCGTATCGACGCCGCAATTTCGCAAAGTCGAATCGATGTGGGTGCCTTCCCACATCACCAGGCCAGAGTGGCGAAGCGACACGAAATCGCCGGGCTGCGGTTCGACACCCGGCATTGGTTCGGCATCGGGCGAGCCCAACATCAGCTTGTTGTTGCGGCGCGACATGCCCATCATGGGGCTCGTCAATGCCGCACCCGCGTAGCCCGGCAGGAACCCAATATGCGCATGAACAACCGGTAGATTCGCGCCCCGAAACGCGTCAGCCAGGCGCGCAATATGCACGAACATGTTTCGCTCCGCAGCTTGCGCAGCGAGGCCGCCAATCGTGGTGAGCGCAGGGTCCAAAATGCCGCGCTGGCACTCGCTAATCACCAGCGCCGGACGTTTGCCCGCCTCGAGTCCTCGAATGGTTTTCGGCATTTTCTCCACGGCAAATGTCCCTCCCGGTCGAATCGCCACCATAGCTGACACATATGTCAGAATTGCATATGACCAAACCACTTGCAGGTGTACGTGTTCTCGAAGTTGCCGCCTGGACGTTTGTGCCCGCGGCAGGGGCCATCTTGGCCGACCTCGGCGCTGATGTCATTAAAGTAGAGCCCCCAACGGGCGACCCTCAGCGTGGCTTGAAGAACATGTTGAATTTCGAGAGTGCGGGCCCGAACCCGTTTAACGAAATTCCCAACCGGGGCAAGCGCAGCATCACACTGAATCTGAGCATTCCAGCGGGGCGCGAGACACTCTTGAAGATCGCCGCGGTGAGCGACGTTTTCCTCACGAGCTACCTGCCCGAGACTCGCCAGAAACTGAATATCGACATTGACGTGATCCGACAGGCCAATCCCAACATCATCTTTGTGTGCGGGAGCGGTTGGGGCAGCCAAGGCCCTATGAAAAATGTGGGCGGCTACGACTTGGCCGCGGCATGGGCCTCCTCGGGGTTTGCCAATCGGCTCGCCAACCAATCACCGACCAAGACCCCTCCCCCGCAACCACCGGCGTTCTATGACCTCCAAGGTGGCAACACCATTGCGGGAGCGATCGCCATGGCGTTGTTCAAGCGGGCCAACACCGGCGAACCATCGATCGTGGACGTGTCGCTTCTCAACGTCGGCATGTGGTCGATGGCGTGCGACATCGTGAGCGCCCCCTATTTGGCGCAGAGCATGACGACCTCACGGGAGGAGCCGGGTAACCCGCTGACCAATTGGTACAAAACGTCCGACGAACGCTGGCTGTATTTAGTGCTCCTGCAGGCCGACCGTTTCTGGGGTGAATTGTGCGGCGTCATGCAACGCCCCGATCTCATTGCCGACCCGCGATTCGACAACGCACAAGCGCGATATGTCAACCGTGCCGAATGCGTTCGAGTCATGGACGACATTTTTGGCAGTGCCACGTTGGAGGAATGGAAAAAACGGTTCGATGGTTTCAGCGGAGTTTGGGCACCGGTCATTGACGTGAAGGAAGTTCATGATCATGTACAAATGGCCCCCAATGGTTTTCTACCCTTGGTGACTGGAAACGACGGCCTCGAATTCCGCTTAGTGGCGGCGCCCATGCAATTCGACGGGGTACACACCACTCCTGCAGGCCCCGCGCCGGAGCTGGGTCAGGACACCGAAGCGATCCTGATGGATGCCGGATTCGATTGGGACGAAATCACTGCCGTGCGAGAAGCCGGAGCGTTGGGCTAGCGTTGGGCTAGCGAGGGGCGAGGGGCTAGCGCCCGCTCGTCAGCAGCAAACAACCGCCGAGTGGACCTCCACCGGCGGCCACTACCGACACTTGCGCGTTTGCGACCTGACGGCCGGTTGCCTCGCCGCGCAGCTGCACACATGCCTCGTGCAGGTAGCCATACCCGTGCAAACGGCCCCCAGAAAGCTGGCCGCCGTTGGTGTTCATCGGCAACTCGCCGCCGAGCCCAATCCGACTTTCGCCGCCCTCCAGAAACCCGCCGGCCTCGCCCTTGCGAAAGAAATTCAAAGCTTCGAGCCACTGCAAATTGAGGTAAGAAAACCCGTCATAGAGATGCGCCGAATCGACATCAGCGGGTTTGAGGTCGGTACGTGACCACATCATGCCAGCGGCGTCGTGACTGGCCATTTCGGTGAGATCGGCGCGCTGGTCCCACGAGTCTCGACCATGGAGGGCCGAACCAATCGCCTCAATATCAACGACTTTGCGCAGGTCAGCACGAGCATCAGAACGCGAGATGATCAGAGCCGACGAGCCGTCACACGGAATGTCACAGTCGAAGAGGCACAACGGCCACGAAATCATGCGGGCGTTCATGTAGTCATCAAGAGTGAGCGGGTCCCGGAAAATGGCGTTCGGATTGAGCGCCGCGTGCCGGCGGGCGTTGAGCGGAATTTGGGCGAGTTGCTCTCGGGTCAGGCCGTAGTCGTGCATGTAGCGCTGGGTGTACATCCCCACCCAGTTCGACGCGCTCACCGCGTGAAACGGCACCATCCATTGCATGACACCACCCACTCGGCCGCCACCGCCCACCACACTGGCACGGCGGCTGGCGGTCTGAGCGCTGGATTCGGTAACCGTGCGAAATACCAACACATGGTTCGCCAGCCCGGCCGACACCGCGGCAATGGCGTTAAATACCGCGCCCAACTGCCCCGGCGTTTCGGCGCCACCGCAGAACCAATTCACCGGCAATCGAAGCGCGTCTTTGAGCTCATGCACGCCCGTTGGCGACATGCCAGGCGAGGCGTCCATGGCTCCGGGGTAGCTCGACACGCCGTCGATATCGTCGCGCGATAAGCCAGCGTCGGCTATCGCCGCCAAACACGCTTCCACCGTGAGCGACAGACCCGTGCGACCCAACTTTCGGCCGATCGCCGACTGCCCAATTCCCGAAATGAGGGTGTCGCGTTCGCCAATTCTGGGGGTCATACCGACACCGCCGAGTCATTGCCCGAGCAGGGCCGAAACAACGGCAACCACATGTCTTGGGCCGCCTGAAATGTGACCTCGACCGGCAACCCAACATGCATGTCGTCAGCAGCGCAGTCGACCATGCGCGTCATCAACCGGACACCTGGTTGATCGTCGAGGTCCACGATGGCCAACACGAAGGGCACCACCATGTCGAGCGACCATTGCTGCATATTGACGGTGAAGGCTGCCACTGTGGCACGACCGCTGGCCACTTCTGGGCCCACGTCCATAGTCAGACATTCAGGGCATACCGGCGCCGGCGGGTGAAACCAGGTGCGGCAGGATCGGCATCGGTTGATGCGCAATTCGCCGACGGCACCACCTTCCCAAAACGGCGCGGTGTCATCAGTAATCGTGGGCAATGGTTGAAACGGCATGTTGCCTTCCCTGATCGTGGAGCAGTGGTCTATTCTGACACTAACGTCACACGCGCAATCGAGAGGATCGGAGGGTCGTTGAAGGCAAAATCCGACGCATTCGAACGGCGAAACAGCTACGGACCTACGAGTCCTACCATCGGCGAACGAGGTGCCCAGACCCGACAACAGATCGTCGAATCGGCTTTGGGCTGCTTTGCCAAGATCGGTTTTCACACCACGTCTGTCGATGACATCGCCACGGCAGCCGATGTTTCGCGCGCCACGCTGTATCAATATTTCGAGAGCAAACAAGCGATCTTCATCGAGCTCATGGATGAGGCCGGCGATGCGCTAATGCGGGTCACCCGTCGCCTCGGTGCAATCGGTCCGACACCCGAAGGCTTCGACAATTTGCATTGGTGGCTCGGCGAGTGGAATTGGGTGTTTGAACGGTATGCCACCTTGTTCGTCGAGTGGGCCAACGTGGCGTCCCCCAAGGCTCCGCTGCGCCCACGGGTTACCAGCTACGTCGACAGACACGCCGAGCAGTTTGGCGAATCCCTCGCTGCCGCTGGCTACCCCGTTCGCGATCAACACACCGCGGCGATCGTCGTGCTAGGTCTCCTCAATCGGTACCACTACATCAACCATGTCTATCGACCCGGCCTCACCAACACGCAACTCGTCGACAACATCGCTACTGCCTTGCAGCTTTTTCTTTTCCCCGATACGCCTCACGAGTTCTTGCGAGCCGGGCCGCAGTCAGCCCTGGGTCGTCAGCATCGAGTGGCCCCATCACCAAGCCCCGACGCCATGGGACCACTGGCGCACTTGGCGGCTCGAACAGACATCGAGCCTCTGACTGGCCGATTCGACCTGAGTGACCAGGCCCATCAAACAATGCGAAATCTGCTCGACGCCGGTAGTGCGGTATTTGCCGACTCCGGATTCGATGGCGCCAGCATCGACGCCATTGTGAAAAAGGCCGGTGTGGCACGAGGTACCTACTACCGCTATTTCACTGACAAACTCGACCTGTTGCGATACCTCGCCCACGATTGTGCCCTCGCCATGACGCCGCCATTCCAACAGCTCGGCGTCGCTGCCTCTACCAACGACCCAGCGGCCCTCCGCGCGTGGCTCAACGGTTTCATCGTATTGCAAGAACGATATGCCGGGGTGTTGCGTTCGTGGACGGAGGGCTATCCCAACGACCCGCAAACCCTCTCTGCGTGCCGAGATACCGTGATTGGGATCGGCGCCGCAGTGCGCTCACTCTTCGGCCAAAGCCGGGCCTACGCACTGGATCGCCGGGCAGCGGGCTTGATGCTCTCCGCGCTACTTGAGCATGTACCGAACGAAGGGCGCGGCAGCAAATATGAGCCCACCGTCCCGGCGATTATCGAAATGCAAGCAACGTTCATTGAAAGGGTCATTGTCGCCACATGAGTCAAAATGTCGCTCCTCCGCCAATAGTTATCGAGCCGTTCACCGAGCCATTTTGGGAAGGTACCCGGCAACGCCAGCTTCGCATTTTGCGTTGCCAGGCATGCGGCACGTATATCCATCTGCCGCGACCCGTTTGCCGCAATTGCCAAGGTTTCGACCTGGCCTTCGAGCAAGTTTCCGGACGGGCAACGCTGTATTCATTTACCGAAACGCACAAAGCGTTTCACCCTTACTTCGTCGACCGGGTGCCGTACTTGTTGGCCACCGTCGCACTAATTGAACAACCGCAATTGCACTTCTTGTCCAACTTGGTTGGCGTTTCTGAGTCAGATGCCCGCATTGGCATGGCGCTCGAAGTCGACTTCGAAATGCTCTCAGATGAAATCACGATTCCTGTTTTTCGGCCGGTGTCGAAGTGAAAAATCGTCGTGTTGCTATCGTCGGCGTTGGCTATTCCCAAGTGGCCCGAAATTCGGGTATGAGTGAACGCATGCACGCCGCCCAAGCGGCCGTCGCCGCTCTCGACGACGCCGGTCTCAAGGCCAGCGACATCGACGGAGTGAGCACCTGGGGTGGTGACGCCACCGACTTTGCCTGGATGTTGGGCTTCAACAAACTCCAGTGGAATCTCAACGTGGGTACGTCCCCCGCGTTCATCACACCGGCGTATCACGCCGCGCAAGCAGTGGCCACGGGCCATAGCGAAGTGTGCATGTCGTTTCGTTTGATGATGCAACAACCTTCAAGCGCTGCTTTGGCTGCTGGTGGCGCGATGCTCGGCTCACCGAGCCCCGGCGATACACAATTCCAATATCCGTTCGGCGATTTCAGCCCGACCCAATGGGCTGGATTGCTCATGAATCGCTACATGCACGAATCTGATGCGACCGAAGAGCACTTTGCTGCGTTCGCCGAGGTGCAGCGTGAGTACGCCCGCTTGAACGACAATGCGCTCATGCGCGGACCGCTGAGCAAAGCCGACTTCTTGGCGCAGCCATACATCACAAAACCATTACGGATACTGGATTGTGACTACCCGTGCGACTCTGGCTCCGCGGTGATTTTCACGACTGAGGAGCGGGCACGAGATCTCAAACAACCAGAAGTGTTTATCGAGGCATCGGCACTCTCGGCGATTCATGACATGAATTTTGAGATCTTGCCCGACATGGTGCACACATCCCCCGCGCACTGTGCCGAGGTGTTGTGGTCGCGTACTGATCTGAAACCAGCCGACGTTGATTGTGCTCATCTGTACGACGGGTTTTCGATCATCACGTTTCAATGGCTCGAAGCACTCGGCCTGTGTCCGCCGGGGCAGGCCGGGCCGTTTATTGCCGAAGGCAATACGCGTTTAGGAGGTGCGATGCCGACGAACACCGACGGTGGAGCGATCAATGTGGGGCGTCGTCATGGCGCCAATTTTTGCATCGAAGCAACGCGCCAATTGCGGGGGCAGTGTGGCGATCGACAGGTCGACAACGCCGAGGTGGCCGTGTGGGCCAACGCGGTGGGGCCATTCTCCGGCGCGATGTTGCTGACGCGTTAGCTACCCGTCCACACCGGTGGGCGCTTTTGGGCGAACGCCGTGGCGCCCTCGATGGCATCGTGACTGGCGAATACATGTCGTGTCACCTCGAGCACGTGGGCCGAAATATCAGCGCCCATCTCTTCAAGCATCAGCTGTTTGGTTGCCTGCACGGCAAGCGGACCGTTAGCGGTGATTCGCCCCGCCAACTCGAGCGCGGCGGCCATCAAATCAGCGGCCGGCACCACACGATTAATGAGTCCTAATCCGAGCGCCCGAGCGGCCGAAATCGGATCGCCGGTGAGCCCCATTTCCAGGGCCACTTGTAATGGGATACGAGTGGGCAAGCGTGTGCCGCCACCAGCGGCCACTAAACCGCGTTTCACTTCCGGAATGCCGAATTTGGCATGTTCGACGGCCACCACGAGGTCGCACGTCATCACGACTTCGAAGCCGCCAGCCACTGCAGCGCCATTTACGGCCGCAATGATTGGCTTCTTGCTTGCTCTCAACATGTTGAGAGCTTTGCCAACCGGCGCCATGTCCTCGCCGGCGGCGAATGCCTTGAGATCCATGCCGGCGCAGAAGATTTTCTCACCGGCACCGGTCACCACAATCACGCGAATATCGGGATCCGCTTCGGCCTGTGTCATAGCGCCCACGATGCCGCTCCCGACCTCGGGATTCAGCGAGTTTCCCGCTTCTGGGCGATCGAGCGTGATGATCAACACGCCGTCAGTTACTTGAGATTGTACGGACATATTCGGCCTTTCAGTTGCCAATAAAATTCGGTGGACGACCGTCTACGAATGACTGCACGCCTTCGAGACGATCCGCAGTTGTCGAGATCAACGCAGTGGCATTGCGCTCATCTTCGAACGCGGTGGCCATATCGCTGGTCAGCGATCGACGATATAGGCGCTTGGTGAGACCAAGCGTGCGGGTGGGACCTTGCGCTAGCCGCCGGGCCAAATCCATTGCAGTTGGCATCACCTCACCATCGGTCACGCATCGGTTGACTATGCCCCACTCGTAGAGGTCTTTCGACGTCACGGAATCGCCCAACATGGCTATTTCGTTGAGACGATGGAAGGGAATAATGCGCGCCAAGAAATAGGGATCGCCAGCGTGGGGCACCATGCCGCGACGATTAAACACATGCGTCCATCGGGCATCTTCACGGGCCACCACAAGGTCGGCCAGCAACGCCAACATCCACCCCGCACCGGCAACAGTGCCGTTGACCGCGCTCACCACTGGCTTTTCTACTTCCCAGAGTGCTTGAAACAATCGGCGGTAATCCTCTGTGGCGTAACGGTAATCCAGCGTGGTGGGCCGCGGCGCGTTGGGGTCACTCACGGCGTCGGCACCGGTGCAAAAATCACGATCGGTGCCGGTGACCACGATGGCCCGAATGCCACTATCGGTATTGGCGTTGAACAACAGGGCAGTGAGCTCACGGGCCGTGTCAACGTCGATGGCGTTGCGCCGCTGCGGCCGTGCCAATGTGACCTTTGTAATCCCGTCGTCGTGGTGCACCGCGATGCCACTTGATTGATTTGCAGTATCCGTCACGACTCTCCCTCGATCGAGCTTCTGACGCTAGTGTCAATCGATATGCCCAAACTACTGGACGGAAAAATCGCCCTCGTTACTGGAGCCGGTCACGGCATTGGACGCGGCCACGCTCTCGAGCTCGCCAAGCATGGGGCCACCGTCATCGTCAACGATTTGGGCTCCAACGTGAGCGGCGAGGGAGCGGGCCGAGACGCTGACGTCGTTGTAGGAATCATTCAGGAACGCGGCGGAATTGCCAGCGCCAACTACGGCAATGTGGCAGACGAGACTGACGCCAACGCCATGGTGCAACAGGCCATCGACGAGTACGGGCGTCTGGACATTTTGGTCAACAACGCCGGCATCGTGCGCGACCGAGTGATCTGGAATATGACTGTGCAAGATTTTGATCTCGTGATGAACGTGCACGTCCGCGGCACATGGCTCACCTCGAGGGCAGCTGCGCAACATTGGCGCGATGCCGCCAAAGGGGCCGGAGGTATCGCGTACGGGCGCATCATCAACACGACGTCCGGAGCGGGGTTGCTGGGCAACTTTGGCCAGACCAATTACGGCACCGCCAAAGCAGCCATCGTGGGCATGACGCTCACCCTCAATCTGGAACTGGCTCGCCTCGGCGTCACCGCCAATTGCATTGGGCCGGGTGGCATTACTCGAATTTCAGCTGGCCTCACCGGCGCATCTATTCGCGAGCCCGATGAAATTCCGGTTGACGAATTCGACCCAATGGATCCGTCGTTGTGTTGCCCTGTAGTGGCATGGTTGGCCAGCCCAGAAGCTGGGCATGTCAGCGGTCAAGTCATCCGGGCCATGGGCGAAAAGATCTTCCTGATGGGCGGCTGGACAGAAGACAAGATCATCAGCAATGGCGGCAAACGTTGGGACGCCATCACGCTCGGCAATGTCATGGCAACACAGGTCTTCGGCACACGCGCCGCGGGCCTCACACTCAACTAGGAGCATCATGGGAACACTGGACGGAAAAGTCGCATTCATCACCGGGGTGGCCCGCGGCCAAGGACGATCGCACGCGGTGCGTCTGGCTAGCCAAGGGGCGCACATCATCGGGCTCGACATTTGCGCTGATATTGCGTCGATGGACTATCCCAACGCCTCGCTCGCCGACATGGCCGAAACGGTCGACTTAGTCGAGGCGCTGGGCGGCCGAATTGTGGCGACCCGGGCCGACGTGCGCGATCACGCCGCTGTCGCCGCCGCGTTCAAGGCTGGGGTTGACGTATTTGGACGGTGTGACATCGTGATCGCCAATGCTGGCATCGTGCGACTGGCACCGGGCCCAGACCCTGTCAATGAATGGCTCGACATCATTGCCACCAACCTCACCGGGGTGTGGAACACGTGTCAAATTGCCATCCCCACCTTGATCGACGGCGGGCGCGGCGGCTCGATCATCATCACCAGTTCGACCGCTGGGCTCAAGCCTCCAGCCAGTTCCAACGCCGGTTCGCAGGCCTACACGGCATCCAAGCACGCACTGGTCGGCCTCATGAAGCAATACGCTGGAGAGTTGGCCAAGCACAGCATTCGGGTCAATTCGATCCACCCGACTGGCGTAGCCACCGGCATGGTTATGAACGAAGCTATGGCCGCCATGATGGCCGCGAACGACCCTGCGTTGTCGGCAATGCAAAATGCGCTACCGGTGCAAATCTTGCAACCCGAAGATATTTCAGACGCCGTGGAGTTTTTGGTGTCAGAACAAGCTCGCTACATCACGGGCGTTGCGTTGCCCGTCGATGCCGGCTTCTTAGTGCACTAGTTAGAACTGCTCGGTGGTTTGGGCCACGATCAGCGCATCGACGGCCACAAGGCCCGTCGGCGTGACAATCAAAGGGTTGAGGTCAACGGATGCCAACCACGAATTGTTGGCACGCCAGAAGGCATTTAGGGCGTTCAGCATGGCGTTGACGTGATCCTCAGGCCACGGAGTTTGACCGCGCAACTGGGCGAAGACTTCTGGGCCTGCTACTTCGTTGGCGAGTGATTCTGTCGTTGTTTTCGACAACGGCAACATGCGGCCGCCCACGTTTTTGGTGACCTCAACGAGCACGCCACCGAGCCCGAAAAGAGCCACCGAACCGAGTTGGTTGTCACACTGCAGACCAGCGAACGCCTCACCGAATCCACTCACCGAACCCTGAACGACAACAGTTTCCGGCACACCGTTACTTCGGGCGATGGCACGCAATTCGTCGGCGACTGCGGCCACCGCGGCAACCGGCACGTTCAGCCGAACAGCACCGAGTTCGGTCCGATGAGGAACATCGGCCAACTTCACCACCAGCGAATCGCCGAGATGCTGAACCTCTGACGGGCGGTCATCGGCTTCCAACATGACAAACGGGGCAACAGTGAATCCGGCGTTTGCCAGGAGCGTCATGGCGTCAACGAACGTGACCATCGGACCGACAGTGGATGGCATCGTGGCGGGCCGTGGGAGTGCGGTTGTGTGCCTCGCTGGCCCAGCTTCGCGGTCGATCATTACCAACGGGCCGAGAGATTCCAGTGCCCGATAGGTGGAGGTGATGCCCCGCGTAAACGTGAGCCCGCGACTGCGCCAGTCGTCCACCCACGGCCCCAATCCGGTTGATTCCACTGGGCTCACAACGAACGGGATGTTGGCCCGGGTCGCCGAATTGGCGAATGGCGTCAACAACGTTCTGCTCCAATTTTCGTCGCCGTCTCCAGCCCACCACGCCAACACCAGTGCATCGACATTGGCGGCGTACTTATCGAACACTTCTTCCATCAGCTCCGATTTCGACATCACAAAACCGGTGAGATCAAGCGGGTTGACGGTATCGCCGGGCACCCGTTCGCGTACCCATGTTTCAATTTCCATCAACGGGCTCAACGGAGCGTCGAGGTCGTCGGCAATGTCGGCGGCCAGCGCGGCGACGCCTCCTGACGTGGTGATCATGCCGATTGAACGCACCTTGGTTCTCCGAAGCACGGGAATTTGTTCAAACAGCTGAGCTCGGTCCAAGAGATCGTCGATGTCGCGAGCGATGATCACGCCGTGTTCTCGAAATGCCACGTCGTACACCCACGCCGAATCGGCAATGGCGCCGGTGTGGGATTGCATGATCCGGCGACTCCGATCGGTGCGGCCCAGTTTGAGAGCGATCACCGGTTTGCGCGCGGCCCTCGCCAAGGCAACAGCCTCGAAAAACTCCCGAGGCCGACGGATCGTTTCGATAACCAAACAGATGACGTTTGTGGTTTCGTGGGCCGCCAAAACAGTCACGTAGTCGGCAAGGTCACACACGGCTTCATTGCCGCACGACACCGCAATTGACACGCCGAGTGCTCGCTCGGCCGCGGCGGCCATGGCCGAGCGCACCAAAAATCCGCTTTGCGAAACAATGCCAACACCACCAGCAGCGAGGTCGATGCGACCGCCCGTGAAAAGGTTCACGCCCAACCCCACGTTTTTAAACCCACTGCAATTCGGTCCGACAATGGCCATCGTGCCAGCGGTCGCTGCGAGCTGGCCTTGGAGCGTGACGCCTTCCTGGCCGCCTTCGGTGAAACCAGCCGCGGCAACGGCTACTCCCCCGCATGCCATAGCGGACGCTTCTGATACGACGTCGATCGATCGAGCCGCGCTCACCAGGCTCAACACCGCGTCAATCGGCTGACCGATCGCGGTCAGGTTCGGGTACACGTGCTGACCGTATAGCTCGTCGCGGTTGGGATTCACTAGAAACACTTTGTTACCCGCTTCCAACATCGGGATGACAGCGTTGTTGGACATGCCCAGGGATTCGTTGGCCCCCACCACAGCTACGGTTTTCGGTGACAACATTCGAGCGAGATTGGCGCGCACTTGCGCGACCGGAGGGACTGGCATGGTGTGCATGTTAGGGCGGGCGTCGCGGCCTAATCTAACAGTCGTGTCACTTGACGAAATCGCATACGCCACCAGCGATGGCATCGCCACGGTTACCCTGAATCGACCCGAGATGCGCAACGCGATTTCGGGGCGTTCTGGCGGTACTCGCGATCAAATCATCGAGGCGCTCGTAATCGCTGAGAGCGACGACAACCTCAGGTGCATCATCCTCAACGGGGCGGGGAAATCGTTCTGCTGTGGAGGGGACCTCACTGGTAACTCACGGCGTGAAACGTACGAAGACGATCTGGCGTTTTTAGAAACCGCTGATGCGTTTCACGCACGGGTGCGGTCGAGCACCAAGCCCATCATTGCCGCTGTGCACGGTCACTGCTTGGGTGCAGGCCTGTTGCTAGCCATGTCGTGTGACTTTGTGCTCGCCGCAGAATCAACACTTTTCGGGTTCCCGGAAGCCCGACTTGGTTTGGTCGGCGCGACGACGCTGGTCGACGTCGTGGGTCGGCAATGGGCGAAGTTTTTGATGACCACTGGCGAACTCATTTCGGCGGCCCAAGCCCACGAACTCGGCCTCGTATTCAGCGTCGAACCCGACGGGGAACTCGGTGCCAGAGCGTTTGATCTGGCGCGTCGACTTACGCGTATGCCGTCGCAATCTGTGCTCGCCAATCGTCGAGCCATCGACGCTGCCGCCGACGCGGGCGGCGCAACCTCACTCAGGGGTGCCGCCATGAAAGCCGATGCTCACACTCTTGGACTAGCGGCTCTCGCTACGGCCCCCGATGGCCGCACATTTCGCAGCATCATCGACTCCGATGGCATCGCGGGAATGAAAGCCGCTCAAGCCCAGCAATACTCCGAGAATTGGTTGCGATCTACAACGAGTTGGTGAAGGCAACCATGGTGTCAAGCGCGTCATTGAGCAACTCCGGCTGCCCTTCGAAATAGTGAGTGGCACCGGGGATCATGTGCAATTCCCGCCTCGGTGCGGCCGTCGCGGCGTCAAACATTTGTTGCGCCATGGCGGGCATCACGGTGGGGTCAGCAGTGCCCAATTGAATCAAGATGGGCACATCGATTTCCGGCAGCCAACGCAGCGAATCACCGTTGGTGTGATCGAGTGACCACTGGTTGATCCATGACCGCAACGTGGTGACTCGACTGATACCGGCTGGCATGTAGTTGGCCACCGTGGGCGGACCCCACAACGTGACGCCAATTTCACGATCACTCGCGTCGATGGTGCCATCCAGAAAACGCAAGTCGGCGGCCGTGCCGTGCACCACAAATGCCATGTCGTCCAAGGCTTCTGGTCGCCTGGGGTCGTTGCCCATCAGCGCCAATTGTTCAAGCGCCCAGGCGGAAATGCGGCGATTGCGTTCTATTTGAGCGGCGCGATATCTCGTGACGAATTCGGTTTCGAAGGGTACCGTGCGATCGGGGTGATACATATCCAGATCGGGGTCGCGATCAAAAGGCCGCAACTCGTCGGTGATTGCGGGGTCGAGCCACTCGATGTTGAGGCGAGCCCGCGACGGGTGGGCGTTGAGCATCACCAGCGCGTCGACGGGCCGCAAACTGTCGGTCACAGTTGTTGGATTCTTGGCTTGCGCTTGGTAGTAGGGCACGATTGACGCGCCGCCGGAATTACCAACGAGCACGACCTTTTCATAGCCGCGTTCGTAGAGATGCTCGACCAGCGAACCCATATCGCGCAAGCAGTTCTCCATAATGAGCGACGTGTCGTTGCCGACATAACGCGAGGTAAACCCAACGGCTCCGACGCTGCGCTCAGCCAAACCCGGCAGTGCGTAGTGGCCCAGAAAATTGGCTGTCGGGTGACAGATCATGACGGCCACTTTGGGTTGCGTGCCCGCGATACGCACCTCACTCCCCCACACAGTTCGCGCCAATCGGGCTACCCCAGAATAAATTTCCACTCGGGTTGAGGCCTCCGTGCGAGCGCCCAGCAGGTTCCGTTCTAGTGCCATATCGACCCGCTCTACTCGGCCAAGGGCAGGTCGATGAGCCGGCCAAGTTGATGACTCGTGCCGTGAAATAAACGGGTCAAAAGGTGCGTCCGCTTCACGTAGAGGTGAATGTCGTGCTCGAACGTGAAACCCATGCCGCCCAATATTTGTAAGGCGGCAGCGGTAGAAAATTCGGCGGCCGAGGCGCTCACGAGCAGCGCGCCGGTGGCATGAAACTCGCTATCGCTGCGCTGCTCATCGAGCGACGCGGCGGCGAATATCGTTTGCGCGTACGCCAGTTGGGCCTTCACGGCCATGTCGGCACAGGGGTGTTTGATGGCCTGATTGACTCCGATCGGTTTGCCAAATTGGACGCGTACTTTGGCGTGTTCTGCGCCGATGTCGCGACTCGCTTCTGTAATACCGTTGAGCATCGCCGCGGCTAACACCATGGCTCGTTGGGCCACAGGGTCAATGCTGACGGCGACTACCGCACCAGGAATCACGTTATGGGCCAGAGCCCTATGGAGACGCACCGCGGGATCCACGCTTTCCACCACCTCCACGTCGTGGAGTTGTGTTACATCGATCAACGCCGCGATGGTGGGCGTCACGACAACAGCAAGATCGCCCGATGCATCGACAAGTTGCAACGGCCCGTTGAGTACACCGTCAGGCGACACGGTGCCGTGAGATTCGGCGACCACGAAACCAACGGGTTGCCCGCTCACGATGGCTTCGGCAAGGTCAGCGTGCCCGGCGAATGCCGCCACACGAGCGGCGACGACGGTTGAAAGAAATGGCCCAGACGCCAGCGATCGGCCTATTTCGCGAAACAGCAATGCCTCATCGGCCAGGCCGCAACCCACGCCGCCAAAACGCTCGGGCAGCCCGAGGCCAAACCAGCCCAACTCGGCCGCCTCAGACCACGCCCCGGCGTCAATATTGCTCGACTCGCCAAACATTTCGCGGGTACGGGCGATTGGCAATTGACCGCTCAAGAACGCTCGAGACGCTTCAACGATCCCGGTCTGTTCATCTGATGGCAGCAGATTCATCGCGGTAACCCCAACACTTTTTCGGCAATGATGTTGCGCTGAATCTCCGACGTACCGCCGCCAATCGTTAACGAAAACGCTTCCAAGTGGCGATCCACCCAATAGCTGTCGTCTTCGTTTTCTGGCCGATTCAGCGAGCGCGGCCCGAGAATTTCCAGCGACAATTGGTAGACCTGTTTGGTGAGGTCACCCATCTGCAACTTCAGCATCGAGCCTTCTGGCCCAGGCTCGGCGCGGTGCAGGTTCGCCGAGATACTGAGGTAGGTCAGTGCCCGCAACGCCGCCACTTCCGCACGCACTGCAGCAAGCCGTTTCGCCAGTGACTCGTCGGCAATCGCCGGCTTCCCGTTGAACGACATCCGTGAGCGTGCGATCTCGATGAGCCGTTCCACATTGGAAGACAACTGCATTTGGCTCACCGTGAATGCCGTACCGCGTTCGAATGACAGGGTCGACATGGCCACGCTCCAGCCGTTGTTGATGCCGCCCACCACGTTGGCCAGCGGCACTCGCACATCGTCGTAAAACACCTCGGCGAACTCCGTACCGCCGTCGATTGTGCGAATCGGGCGGGCATCTATGCCGGGCGAGTGCATGTCACAAATAACCCAGGTGAGTCCCTTGTGTTTGGGCACGTCTGGGTCGGTGCGCACGAGAAGTTCTTGCCACTCGGCAATGGGGGCAAAGCTCGTCCAAATCTTCTGCCCGTTGATCACCAACTGATCACCATCGACAACCGCCGTCGTGCGCAAACTGGCGAGGTCGCTGCCCGCCTCAGGCTCAGAAAATCCTTGGCACCACACCACATCGCCGCGCAAAATTTCAGCAAGGTGTTTGGTCTGCTGCTCGGCAGTAGCCCGGGCCATCAGCGTGGGGCCGGCATGGCTGAGCCCCACGAATCGGGAATCGATGGGCTGCAACCCGGTGTGCGCGTATTCCTCGAACCAAATGAGTTGCTGTATCAACGACAGGCCAGCGCCTCCGTACTCAGTTGGCCAGGCAATGCCCGCCCAGCCAGCATCAAACTGCAAGCGCTGCCATGCCAAATCGAACTCGCGCATTTCCGGTAGCGAGCGCGGCCGATGACCCTTGGGAGAATTCGCCCCCAGCCACGTGCGCACTTCATCGCGGAATTCGTTTTCCGCTTTGGTGAACGCCAACTCCACTAGTTGAATCCCTGCAAGCTGAACATCTCGATAGCGTTGCCGCGCACAATTTTGTAAATGTCGTCTGGGCTCAGGCCATCAAAAAGACGGGCTGCCACCGACCGGGTGTCTGGCCACGTGGAGTCACTGTGCGGGTAGTCGGTTTCGAACACGATCCGGTCGATGCCGATGCGGTCGCGCATGGCAATGCCGGTGTTGTCTTTGAAAAAACAGCAGTACACGTTCCGATGGAAATACGCGCTCGGCGGCTCCGGGATGACCTTGGTGCCAGCCCAGCCTTGATTGTCTTCCCACACATCGTCGATACGTTCCAGGATGTACGGGATCCAACCGATCTGGCTTTCGGCGTAACTCAATTTCAGTTTCGGGTAGCGCACCAAAATGCCTGACCACAAAAAGTCCACCAACGAAAACATGGCGTTGCCGAAACCGAGCGTCGCCGTAACTGCGGGAGGGGCATCGGCCGACGTGGCCGGCATGCGTGAGGACGAACCAATGTGCATGCACACCACAGTGCCTGTTTCTTCACATGCGGCCCACAGCGGATCCCACTCTCCGGAGTGAATGCTGGGCAATCCGAGGTGTACAGGGATTTCACTAAACGCCACGGCGCGCACGCCGCGAGCAGCGTTGCGTCGTACTTCGGTGGCGGCCAGATTGGCATCCCAGAGCGGGATCAAACACACGGGTATGAGCCGACCGCCAGAATCGCCACACCACTCCTCGACTGTCCAATTGTTGTAGGCCTCAACGCATGCCAGACCTAGGTCTTTGTTTTTGCCTTCGGCGAACGTTTGACCACAAAAGCGAGGAAATGTCGGGTAGCACGCAGACGCTTCCACCCAGTTGACATCCATATCAATCAATCGTGCCTTGGGGTCGTAACACCCTGGGCGCATGTCGTCGTAGGTGATCGGCGTCATCGTCATTTCGTCACGTGGGTAGCCCACCGCAGCGACCATACGTTTGTGCGTGTAAACGAGATCGCCGTACACCCACGTGTCGGCTTTCATCGGCGAATCGTCGTCGAAAACCTCCTTGTACGCGGCGGCCCCGGCAAAGTCGATCGAGCGAACGCCACGTCGTTCGACACGGGGCCCATCGGCCCGAAACCGTTGCGGCAGCCACGTATCCCACACATGCGCTGGCTCTACGACGTGGTCGTCGACACTGATGATTTTGGGCAGAGTGAGCTCATCCACGGTTGGTCGCCTTGGATAGTTCCCACTCGGCCAGGGAGGCACGCGCCGCTTCGGGTTGGCTGTTCCAAGTTGGATCTAATGCGGTGGTGAGTTCCAAGCGGATGCCGTTGGGGTCGTAGAAATAGATGCTGTAAATGATGCCGTGATTCACGGGACCGATCACATCGATGCCGTTGCCCACCAACCATTCGCGCCACTCGTCGACCGTGTCCCGAGTGGCGACTTGCAGCGCTATGTGCTGAAAAATGTTGTAAGCCGGATGTGTCACGGCGCAGGCTGGCGGCAGCGACGGCGCTTCGAAAAACGCAACGGTCGAGCCATCAGCCATCTTGAAGAAGGAGTGAAAATACGGCACCGGATCGCCCGTGGAGGGGATCTTGTCGTCCATCACGGCCGCTACCAATTCCATGCCGAGCATCTCGGTATAGAAGGCGACCGTGGCCGACGTATCGTGGGTGATGTACGCCACATGATTCAGCATTTGGGGTTTGTCTGGACGGCGCAGCGGCGGCGAAGAAGTCACGCCATCACCCTAATCTGACACTCGTGTCACCGCAACGCTCCCTGATTTTCACAGAGCCAGCGAAAAGCCGCCATTCACGGGATAGGTCTGGCCGGTGATCCATTCGCCGTCGTCACTGGCGAGCAGCAATGCCAGTGCTGTCACATCGTTCGGGGAGCCGGGTCGGCGCACCAAATAGTGCGCCATGAGCGCTTTGCCTGTTGCGTTGTCGGGGTCGGCCCACACGGCTTCGGTAAGCGGCGTGCGCATGGTGCCCAGCGAAATGTTGTTGGCCGTGATGCCATGGCGAGCCTCTTCGTGAGCAACGCTCCGAGTTACCGCGGCGGCGCCCGCCTTAGCGGCCGCGTACGCGGCCATATTGGGCGAACCAACTCGACCAGCGTCGCTCATAATGGTGATCACGCGACCCCACGATCCCTCGATCATTCCCGGCAGGCACGCCCTCACGCAATTCATCACGCCATCCAAATTGACCCTCAAATACGGGGCCCAATCAGACGGCTCGCTACGCGCAAACGGCACCATCGACGGCCACGCATCGCCACCGGCGTTGCCAGCGTTGTTGACCAAAATGTCGACTGGGCCGCTGGTAGAAATGGCGTCGCCGACCGCCGCGTACGAAGTCACGTCAAATACCAACGCCGCTGCTTGTCCGCCGCTCGCAACGATGTCGTCGACCACAGCCTGGGCACGGCCGGCAATGAGATCGTTGACATATACAAAGGCTCCGGCCACAGCGAAGGTGCGCGCAATTGCTGCACCCACGCCTTGGCCAGAGCCAGTAACTAACGCTGATCGCCCGGTCAGATTTTGCGCCACAGAACAGCCGTCACATCACCCGGGTATACCAGGCGATTTGATGAATGCGCCGGCATCAATCCGAATGTTGAGGCCAGTCATGTAGCGCGACTCGTCCGAGGCCAGGAACAGCACCAAGTTGCTGATGTCGCGGGGCTCCACAAACGGGATCGGCATGGCCTGGAACATGTTGAACACCGGCAAAACGTCATCGAGCGTTGGCGCCGACAGGTCAGGGCGAAACACACCGTAAATGTCGGCGTTATGCAACAAATTGGTGTTGGTGTTGGTGGGGTGGATGGCATTCACACGGATCATGCGGGTCGCCACCTGCAACGCCAGCGATTCGGTGTAATCCAAGATCATCTTCTTCGACAGGCCATAGCCCGTGCCGCCTGGCCCAAGCTGCGGGTTATTTACCGCACCGGGCATCATGCCGGCCGTAGAGCCCGTCAACACGATCGACGCACCAGCGCCGAGGTGCTCCATGGTCACAGCAATTGTGTTGAGCACTCCGCCAAAGTCGACATCGACGGCATCGATGAACGCCTGCACTTCGCGATCCTTCACCGGCAAGATGCCAGCGTTACAACACACGATATCGAGGCGACCAAACGCCGCCAAACCTTGCGCAACAGCGTCACGCATTTCGTTGCGTTCACGAACGTCAGCCTTGACGGCAACAATGCGACCGCCTACAGCTTCGACCTTGGCCACCGTGTCGGCGAGGTCAGCATCAGAGCCCAGCGGGTAGCGGACGCTGTCGATTTGGGCGCACAGGTCGGTCGCGATGATTGCCGCGCCTTCCTCGGCCAAGCGGATGCAGTGGCTCTTGCCCTGCCCCATCGCCGCGCCGGTAATGAGCGCGACTTTGCCTTCTAAACGTCCTGCCATTGTTGACAACCTTTCGTGAATTAAATATGTGTTAGGAGAGTGAAATGGCTCGCTCTGGGCACGCGGCAACTGCCCGGTGCGCCTCATCGACGAGGGCGTCAGTTACGGTGCCATCGCCAATGACGACGCCGTAGCCGCGATCATCGTCAGTGAAGAGATTCGGTGCCATCGCCACGCATCGTGCGTGACCGGTGCAGAGTTGTTCGTCGATTGAAATTTTCATTTGTTCACCACGGGGAATTGAAGGGGTAGAGACGTGAGATGGTAGGTGCCAGAGGGCCATTCGATGTGTGGCTCGGCGCCTGGCGCCACAGAGTATTCAGGGATGAGCCGATGAAATTCTTCGACCACAAGACGTAACTCACGCCGCGCCAGGTGCGAGCCAAGGCAGCGATGAATGCCGCCACCAAACGATAAATGGCCACGATCGCCTGCCGCCAGATTGATGTCGTCGGGAAGTTCAAAACGCTCGGGATCTCGGTTTGCCGAACCCAACACCAAGTTCACGCGTGCCCCAGCCGGGATCATCACGCCGCACACTTCGACGTCCTGCGACGCAATTCGAGGCGTCATGGGGGCGGGCAGTTCGAGCCGCACAATTTCCTCTATCGCGGCATTGACTTTGGTTGGGTCGGCGACGAGAGCCCGGCGCAGTTCAGGATTCCGAGCAAGGTGCAACATGACAAAACCTATGGTCGACATGACCGTGTCAAGGCCCGCCAGCACGAAGAGGAAACACATCCCGAGAAGTTCATCCATGGTGAACGCATCGTCGCCCGTGAGCGCCAACACCGAGCTCAAAAGATCATCGCCAGGTGTCTCGCGCTTGATTTCGATGTAGACCCCAAGATACGTAATAAGGTCGATCGCTGCCGTCATTACTTGCGCGCTGGCTTCCTCAGATTGCACACCCCCCTGAGACACAATGACCTCGGTCCAGGCCATGAACTTGTCGCGATCTTCCAAAGGCAGCCCAAAAAGTGTCATGAACACTTGAGTGGGGTACAACCGAGCAAGGTCGGTGATCACATCACAAGAGCCGTTTCCTGCAAATACTTCGATGAGCTCGCGTACCTGAAGGCGAAGCGAGTCCTCCATAGCGTTGATGACCCGAGGCGCCAACATCGGGTCCAGGATCTTGCGGTAGCGACTGTGATTCGGCGGATCGATGGCCAGCGGCACCAAGGGAATTGGGCTACCCAAACTTTCGAACGCTGGTCCCGATTGAAAAATATCTGGACGGCGATGAGCAAACTGCACAGCCTCGGCAGTGGTGAGGTAGTACGCGCCATCTTCGGCGAGGGCCACAGGCCCGTGGGAATTTATGTAAGCCCACCCCGCCGTACGGTCGTAACCCATCGGGGCGTCCTCGTACCGAAACGGGCATTCCGTCGCGGTCGTTGTCTCTGTTGTGTTCATGACGCCCCTTGTTACCAGTCGATAAGACCGCGACTCTATAGCGATCACGCCACCGGAAGTCATCGCAAACGACGACAAACTAATTGTTCACCTATTTACGCCGGACACCGCTCACTGCTAAGGTGACACTCGCGTCAGATTCGGCAACGAGCGACGTCCCGACCCCAAGGGGGGCGTCGGGCCAACAATGAATGGGGAAACGCGTGAAAACGTCCATGACATTTGTTCGACGAGTGGCAGCAGTTGGGGCGATTTCGATAATTGCCGCTTCTTGCAGCAGTTCGAAGACCACCGCCACAACCACCACCGGAGCAACCACCACCGGAGCTACGACCACTGTGGCTGGTGACACAACGACAACTACTGGTGCCACCACTACCGTCCCCGACGTGCTTGGCACACCAACCGCGGCCACCGGTACAGCTCTCAAGGTCGGCTACATCTACTCAGGCGTCTCGGCGGGCATTGATGCCACTGAGGAACTCAACGCTGCGCAAGCTGTCGTGAAGTACTACAACGAATATAAGGGCGGCTTCGGCGGTCACAAGCTGGAACTCGATGTCTGTGGCACTAACGAAGATCCAGCGATCGCCGCTGATTGTGGTGCCAAGATGGTCTCCGACGGCGTGCCGATCGTACTTATGAATGTCAACGGTCAGGTTGCCCCATGGATCAAAACCGTCTCCGGTGCCGGCATTCCTACCCTGGCTTTCGCCGCAGCAGACGTCTCAATGCTCGGGCAGGCCGCCTTTAGTATGTCCAACGGGCTTGCTGGCCTCGGAGCATTCCCCGCCTCCATTGCGAAAGAAAAGGGCGTCAAATCGGCGGCCATCATGTCAACCAACGTGCCTGCCGCCATCGGCGCGGCAAAGGCGTTGGCACCTTTGGCCTTCACCCCGCTTGGCATCACCGACCTCAACATCGTCGGTATCGACGCCGCCGCCAGTGACATGGGCCCCGATGCCCAGGCAATCATTGCTAAAGGCGCCCAGCTCGTCCACATCATTGGCAATCCGTCATTCTGTTCCACCGCCATCAAGGGTTTGCGCGACGCATCGTTTAAGGGCACCATCACGATGATTTCAAACTGCCTGGACAAAACGGTTGTATCGTCGCTTGGCGCACAATTGAAAGACATCATCGTGAGCTACGCAGCCGGCGAAGACCCAGCTAACGCTGACATCGTGCTCTTCAAGGGAATTGTGGCAAAGTACGACTCCAAGGTCAACCCTGCAGGTACGCCAGTCGGGTCCTTCGCAGTGATCACCGCATTCAACGAGATCATGGCAAAAGTCACCGGCGATGTCACCAAGGAAGCAGTCACCGCAGCCATCAAGACCGGCGGCCCGTACCCGTACCCCACGCTCAAGGGAGCGACCTTTAACTGTGACGGTAAGGCGATTGCCATTTTCCCACCAGTGTGCACAGTCTCGTATGCCACTGCCGTCCTCGACGACAAGGGCACCGCTACTAACTTCAAAGTCGGCTCCTGATCTTTAGCCAGTAGTTCAATGCACTACGGGGGTGGCGTCGACTCAGGTCGATGCCACCCCCTTTTTCGTGTCTCCTCGTCAATCTGAATATTGACTGAACGGATTTTTTCGACAATGAGTCATCTTGGCAATCTCTTACTTGGCACGGGGAACGGAGCAGTGTTTGCTGCGTTGGCTATTGCTCTGGTGGTCACCTACCGCAGCTCCGGTGTCATCAACTTCGCCACTGGATCAATCGCTCTGTATGCCGCGTACGTCTACTCGTACTTGCGCGATGGACAGTTTCTGCCGCTATTGCCGGGCCTTGACAAGACGTACAAATTGCCGTTTATGCCTAACGTGTACACCGGGTTTGCTATCTCGCTCACACTGTCAGCGCTGCTCGGCCTGACGTTGTATTTGGCCGTTTTCCGGCCGCTGAGAGCGGCGCCGCCCGTGGCCAAAGTCGTGGCGTCGCTCGGCGTGCAAATTCTGCTCGTCACGCTCACCGTCAACAAAGCTGGAGCCAGCGGCGCCAAGTCAAAAAAGATCTATCCCACGTCGAAGTTCAAACTCGGCGCCGCCGTTGTGTCGACTGACCGATTGTGGTTTGCCCTCACGGTGATCATCCTGGCGGCAGTGCTCGGCGTAGGTTTCAAATACACACGGTTCGGCCTAGCTACCCGCGCCGCCGCCGAGACGGAAAAAGGGGCGGCCGTGAGCCGCATTTCGCCCCAACGAGTTGCGGCAATCAACTGGATGTTGTCATCGGTCGTGGCCGGCTTAGCGGGGATCTTGATCGCCTCGATGAGCTCGATAACTCCACCACCGTTGGCTTACACGTTCTACATCATTCCCGCCCTGGCGGCCGCGGTGCTAGGGCGATTCGAACACCTCGGCCTCGCCGCCGCCGGCGGTCTGGCAATTGGCATGCTGGGATCAGAAACACTGTTTCTCCCGCAAACGTTTTCGTGGTTTCCCAAAGTGGGGGGCCCGGAACTTGTGCCGCTCGTCATCGTGTTACTCGTACTCGTCGTGCGCGGTAAACCATTGCCCGAACGTGGCGCATTGTTGCAACGATCGCTCGGCCGCGCGCCGCGACCGCGCAACGTGCCCGCCACTGCCGCCATCAGCGTGGCCCTGGGAATTTTGGCACTGCTCGCCTTACACGGCGAATGGCGTCAGGCCTACATCATCAGCTTGATATTCGGGACGCTCTCATTGTCACTAGTGGTCGTTTCGGGATATGCCGGCCAAATCTCACTAGCTCAACTCACGTTGGCGGGCACTGCCGCCTACTCGCTGAGTTACATAGCAAAGGAGTGGGGTATCCCATTCCCCGTCGCTCCAATTTTGGCGGCCCTGTTTGCCACGGCACTTGGCGTTGTCGTCGGGTTACCAGCATTGCGAGTTCGAGGACTGAGCGTCGCCGTGGTCACGCTAAGTCTGGCCGTGGCTATCGAAAACGTTTGGTTCAAGAACACCGACATTGTGGGTCTCAAGGGCGGTGTCGACATCCCGAAGCCGAAACTGTTTGGCATCAATCTCGACTACGGACAATCAAAAAACGCCTCGCATATCGCATTCGGCCTTTTTGCTCTCACGGTGCTTACCCTCGCCGGTACCGGAGTCGCCTTTCTGCGCCGAAGCCATCTTGGATCAGCCATGGTGGCCGTACGGGCCAACGAACGTTCCGCTGCTGCGGCGGGCGTCGACGTCTTTCGGGTGAAGCTGGTCGCGTTTGCCATTGCCTCATTTATCGCCGGTATTGGTGGCACGGTGTTGGCGTACCGGTACGGCACGGCGTCTGATTCTCAATACCTCCCGCTGGTCGGACTCGGACTCTTTAGCACGACCTACCTCGCCGGCATTACCTCAGTGTCCGGCGGTGTTGCCGCTGGATTCCTCGGAGGTAGCGCCGTGGTGTACTACGCCACCAACAAATGGTTTTCACTCGGCAAGTGGTACCAAATCGTGACTGCCGTTTTGCTGATTGTGACAGTGATTACCAATCCAGAAGGCATCACCGGCCCTGCCCATTTGATGGTCAGAGACGTGCGCGAAAAAACCAGAAAGCGACTACGAGGATCTGGTGGTGACATGGCGTCTGACATCACAACTTCGAGCGTTTCGCAGCGTCAAACAATCGACCTCACGGATGCGCCCACCCTGTTGCGCGTCGAAAATCTACGTGTTGCCTACGGCGGCGTAGTGGCAGTCAACGACGTGTCATTCGACGTACCTCAGGGGGCCATTGTTGGCCTCATCGGCCCCAATGGCGCAGGCAAGACCACCACCATCGATGCCCTCACCGGATTCGCCAACTCGACTGGACGTATTTCTCTCAACGGCGTTGACCTCGAAGGCAAACGTCCGCATCAGCGGGTCAAACTCGGCCTGACCAGAACCTTTCAAGCCATCGAGCTGTACGAAGATCTCACCGTCGAAGAAAACCTTACGGTTGGTTTGGCCAGCGGTCGCCAAGGTTTTGGCGCCGTCTCGAAAGCCAGCTTGGATCGCACAATTGGAACCCTGCGTATCGGCGATCTTCGTGATCGTCCGGCAGGCGATTTATCCCAGGGGCAACGGCAACTGGTTTCAATTGGTCGGGCACTGGTGGCTGAGCCCGACTTGCTGCTTCTGGACGAACCGGCAGCTGGATTGGATTCGATGGAGAGCGAGTGGCTCAGCGAACGATTGCGAGATATTCGTGACATGGGAGCAACCATCCTGATGGTCGACCATGATGTCAATTTGGTATTGGGCCTCTGCGACTACATCGTGGTGCTCGATTTTGGTCAGCTCATCGCACAAGGAACGCCAGCAGAAATACGGAGCAATCGGCGAGTTATCGACGCCTACTTGGGCACGACGCATGGCGAGTCTCATGGTGAATCAATGATCGAAGAGGTCATGCAATGATCGCCGAATCACCCGCCATAGAACCGCACGACACGCCGGTGTTGGAGTGCCGCAATCTCGTCGGCGGATACGGCAAAATCGTGGGATTTCGAGATCTCAACCTGCGGTTGCAACCGGGGAAAGTGCTCGCTGTACTTGGTCCGAACGGTGCCGGGAAATCAACGTTGATGATGACAATGGCTGGATTGCTACCGCGCATTCTCGGGGACGTTTTGCTCAACGGAAAGTCGCTATCGAGTGGTAAGCCGTCGGCTGCGAATTTGTCCGGTGTCGTCCTAGTGCCCGACAACAGAGCACTGTTCACCACGTTGACAGTGAAGGAAAATATCGAAATCGCTCGTCCCAAGGGCGTTAAGAACATCGATTACGTTCTGGATCTCTTCCCCTCCCTACGCACCCGAATAAAAATCAAAGCTGGCGCACTCTCGGGCGGTGAGCAACAAATGTTGGCCATGGCTCGCGGCCTCGTCCAACAACCCAAAGTCCTTCTTGTCGACGAGATGAGCATGGGGCTGGCTCCGATCATTGTGGAGTCACTACTGCCCGTCGTGCGCCAAATTGCTGACAATACTGGTGCGGCGGTGGTGCTCGTAGAGCAACACATCGGCTTGGCTCTCGAGGTGGCCGATGAGGCAATGGTGCTCGTCCACGGCAGTGTTTCGATGTACGGCAACGCCGCCGAATTTCGCAAGGATCCGTCACTGCTCGAGTCCGCGTACCTTGGCGAAGGGCGCTAGAGCATGAGTGCGTTAAAGCTTTCACCCCAAGGATTGGCGCATCATGGAGGTCACCCGTGTCACTATTTGGCGGGCGAACTCGGGTGTCGATTTTCCCGTGTCGACCAACAACGCGGCCAGGCGACTGTTGATGAGCGAAAACACGAGGGTGGATAACACACGGTAGTAGTTGAGGTTGGCCAGCCGACGACCGCTCAGCGCCTCGTACTGCTCGAGAAACGATTGCGGCGTCGGTACCCCATCGAGCCGAACGAGACCTTGACACTCGCAGAGGAATTCGTCGAACATGCCCCACCACGCCACGTCGATTTCTGGCGGCCCGGCCGTGGCTCCCTCCCAGTCGACCAAGGCGGCAACGGAGAGATCGTCAGCGAAAATGATGTTGCCGACGCGTGCGTCACCCCACACCACCGACGAGGCGCTGTCGTCGGGCATTTCGCTGATGACGTACGACAACCCTCGGTCAATCACGGCTCGATCATGCACCAACATGGGCTTGCTGAGTTCGTGGAACTGGCGCACGCTGTCGACGTAGTGCCACAACGCCGATGCACGGCTCGGCGTTTGGCTCGGCGTTTGGCTCGGCGTTTGGGCCAGAAATTTTAACTCGGTCGAGTTGGGGATCGAGTGGAGGTCGACCAACGATCCAACGGCGTTCCGGTGCAGCGTCGCTCGCTCTTGCGGTGTTAACTCTGCCACCCAGCCCCGCTTGTGGAAGCTCGGCACATCGCCAGGCACGCGCCCGTTCACGCGTTCCATTACGTAAAACGGCGCCCCAAAGTAGCCATTCTCAGATTCGGTAAAGAGCACGTTTGGGACCGGGACACGGCCCTGCAATCCTTGCATCACCCGTGCCTGTCGGATCGCGTCGGGCTGAGCAAACAATTGATGACTCGTCGGCTCAATACGCAACACGAAATCACAGGAGTTCTGCGCTCCGTCATTCGCTATCCATCGTGCCGTCACCAAAATGGTCTCATTGGAAAACCCCGCAGCCGGAATCGACAGGTTGACAACTTCGACCGCTTCGACAGACATTCGCGCGGCTAACCACATCGCCAACGTGTTGGCCGTCTCGACCGGGTCTCTAGCGGGAACGACATGTGACACGTGTGTCAGAATACGCCGATGCCGACCACTTCACTCGACCAGATCGGCGCGTACCTCTTGCCAGGTCGGGTAACCGATCCTCGATTAGCTATAGGTCAGGCCCAAACTGCTGAGCACCTCGGGCTCGGCACCGTGTGGATCAGCGAACGTTATGGCACCAAAGACGTGGCAGCAATTGGAGGAGCAGTGGCGCAGGCCACCCACACCGTCAAAATTGCCACCGGTATCTCGCACTACCTATTTCGGCATCCGTTAGCGCAGGCCAGCATGGCGATGACGCTGCAAGCACTCAGCAACGGCCGGTTCATGTTAGGTGTTGGTCGATCAGTCGCGCCGACGTGGCGGGCCGCTGGGTTCCCACCGATGTCGAATCAAATTCTGATTGATTCCGCTGACATCCACCGTCGATTGTGCGCTGGCGAAAAGGTGCGTTACGACGGCCCCGCCGGCAAATTTCCGGCCCTCAAACTCGGCGACTTACCTGCCGTACCTCCGCCTCCGCTGTTGCTGGCCGCTATGGGCCCCAACACATTGACGCTGGCTGGCCGGCACTACGACGGCGTGATTTTGCATCCGTTTCTCACCGTCGACGCGGTCGCCCGCTCTGCCGCAATTGTGCGAGGCGCCGCAAGCGAGGCAGGGCGCGATCCAACCGCCGTCAAGGTGTACGCCACTGTGGTGACCGCTCCCGATGTGACAAGCGATCACGAGCTCGCCATTGTTGGCGGGCGGGCCGTGACGTACTACCAAATCCCGGCCTTCGGCGACTTGCTCGCCGCCGTCAACCAGTGGGACGTGAATGCGCTCACCGCATTTCGCGCCCACCCGATGTTGGTCAATTTGCGAGGTGCCGCCGATGATATTTTCACTAAGGAACAACTCGCCGAAGTGAGCCGAGCGCTCCCCCAACACTGGCTGAGCGAAGCGTCCGCTGTCGGCACGGCTGCGCATTGCGCGGCACGGCTACAGGATTACCTCGCTGCTGGAGCCGACGAGATCATCATCCACGGCGCCGTCCCAGAACTCCTCGGCCCATTGGCCCAACACTTCGCCGCCCGACAGGATTAGGCCATGTGGACGTCGCCGTTCATAGCGAGGCCGCCGTCTGCGACGATGAGTTCGCCGGTGATAAATGAAGATTCATCTGACGCCAGAAACAGCGCTGTAGCGGCAATCTGATTGGGGTTGCCAACGGTGCTCAGGCCGCCTTTGGTCATGCCCACCCCGGAGTCACCGCGACCGCTGACGACGCGGCCCACCACAATCGTGTTGCACCGGATACCGTTGGCCGCTCCCTCGGCGGCGAGCGTGCGAGTGACGCTATTCATGCCGCCCTTGGCCGCCGCGTAAGCACCAAAGCCGCGTAAGCCCAGTATCGACTGGTCCGACGAAATGTTGACAATCGACGCAGAGCTTTGGGCCGCGACGAGATATGGCCACGCGTATTTCGACGCCCAGAACACGTTGCCTGTCAAGGTTCCCGTGAGGATGTCATTCCACTCGTCGGTCCCGTATTGATGCAATGGTTTCACTGTTCGTGCCACCGTGGCGGTCGGCGCGGCGTTGTTGATCAACGTGGTGAGTCCGCCGAAGCGTTCAGCTACGGCATTGATCACATCACGCACGCTGTCTTCACTGGTGATGTCCAGCGTGAAGAATTCTGCCTCGCCCCCATTGGCCCGGATGGCGTCAACCACTTTGGCACCCCGGTCCACCGTGCGCCCCGTCACCGCGACCTTAGCTCCTTGCGCCGAGAACATCTCGGCGACTGAACGCCCAATCCCCCGCGTCGAGCCGGATACCAGCGCCACTTTGCCTGCCAAACGATTTCTCATGGCCGCAACCTAGCGCCCTTCGAAACGACGAGTTGACACAAGTGTCAGATACTGTGCGGGTATGAATCGTCGAGTGGCCATAGCGGGCGTAGCACTGTCGGAAGTTGGCCGGGTAGACAACCAAACCCCGTACGCGTTATTGGCGCAAGCCAGCCGCAGAGCGCTCGCCGATGCGGGCTTGCGGCCCGATCAAATCGACGGTTTCGCGTCCACCGGCTTGGGCACCATGGCCCCGGTGGATGTGGCGGAATATATGGGTTTGCGACCACTATGGGTCGATTCAACAGCGGTCGGCGGATCATCCTGGGAGATCATGGCGGCCCATGCCGCAGATGCCATATCTGCCGGACATGCCGACGTGGTGCTGTTGGCCTACGGCTCAACGGCGCGGGCAGACTTGCGCAAGGGTTTGCGCGCGGCGAATTTGGATTGGGGCGCACGAGGCCCCATGCAGTGGGAAGCGCCATACGGTCACACCCTCATTTCGAAGTACGCCATGGCCGCCCGTCGGCACATGCACGAGTACGGCACCACGATCGAGCAACTCGCCGAGATAGCGGTGTCGGCACGCTTCAATGCTGCCGACAATCCAGAAGCATTTGCACGCGAACCAATCACGATTGCCGACGTGCTTGACGGCCCCATGATCGCCGATCCGTTCACAAAATTACAGTGCTGCATTCGCTCTGATGGCGCGGCCGCAGTGGTACTCGTGGCAGAAGATCGCGTGGCAGACCTTCCCCGCAAACCCGTGTGGGTCTTGGGTTCCGGCGAAAGCACGTCACACATTTCAATGGGCCAATGGGCCGATTTCACTACTGGCCCGGCCAAGGATTCTGGGAAACTGGCCTTCCAACGAGCCGGGGTGAAGTCGGCCGACATCGACGTATGCGAGTTGTATGACGCGTTCACGTACATGCTGCTGATCACACTCGAGGATCTCGGATTTTGCGCTCCTGGCGAGGGTGGGGCGTTCGTGGAATCGGGCGCCCTGCGACTCGGCGGAGCGTTGCCGACCAACACAGACGGCGGCGGACTATCGGCCTGTCATCCCGGCCAGCGTGGGCTTTTCTTAATCGTCGAAGCCGCCCGACAACTGCGCGGTGAATCGGGCCCCCGTCAAGTGCCCGACGCCAAACTTGCCTGTGTGAGTGGCACCGGTGGCTGGTTTTGCTCCAGCGGTACCATGATCCTCGGCGTGTGACCTGCGTTTTCAGAGTTGACTAGCTGCTACGCAGGGCGGAAGATGGGTGCGGAGAACTCGTCGGTGAGTGGGCGGAAATCGACGACGACGGGCATGCCGACTCTCAGGTGCTCGGCCGGGCAGTCCACCAAATTCGTCATGAG
>JAYWAI010000247.1:0-1818 GCA_043782545.1 Acidimicrobiia bacterium | reverse complement strand
TCGCCACCGACTCCCACTGACCGATGAGTAGGCCGCTCACGACCAGCCGGCCATCGAGCGCCAGTGCCGCCGTGATCGGCTCGGCGAGTTGCCGCAATATGGGGGCCAACAAGTTGGCCACAATCAAATCAGCCGACACCGAAGCCGGCCAGTACACCGATGCCGCCAACCGATCGCCTACGCCATTGAGCGCGGCATTCTCGTTCGTCGAAACAATGGCGTCGGCTTCTATATCGACTCCCACGGCCGAGTCGGCGTCGAGCAACAACGCCGCGATGGCCAAAATTCCTGAGCCACAGCCGACGTCCAAAACCGTGGCCCCTGGTCGACTGAGTCGGTCCACATCGGCCAAACACAAACGAGTCGCGGGGTGGTCAAAACCGAAGGCTCGGCGCGGGTCAATGCGCAACGCGACTCTGTCAGCGGCGGGGGCTCCGGGCGTCCAATCGGGCCATATCGTCAAGCGTCCAACGTCGAATGGTTTGGCGTAGGCACGCCACTGGTCCATCCACGAATCGTCGGTAATGACTTCGGCTGTGGCCCCAACGTCGTCGAAATATGCAGCCATAAGGCCCACCGGATCGTCGACAAAACTGGCTTTGAGTTGCACCGTGCCGTCGTCGCCAATCGTTTCCTGGATCGCTTCGCAATCGGCGGCCCACAGCAGATCGCTCCGGGCGTCAACCTCGTGAGGTTGGCAGGTGATGACGACGACGTAGCGCCGATAGTCAGCCACCGGCAAATGAAAAGTTAGGCGATGGCTTTGATGAGAAACATGGCCAGAATGACGAGCACGGCCAGAATTGGCAGGGCCCACGCCAACGCCTTGTTGCGGCGTGCGATCGGATCAGGTTTTGCCGCGTCGACGGCGGCAGCAGTGAGGGCATTGGCGCCGGGCACCTGCTCCAACAGGTGGTGTACCCATTCGATATCACCATTGGCGATTCGGCGACCCAACTCCGCGTACTGCTCTGCACCGACGCGATCGGCGGCGAAGGCCAACGTGCCCGCGGCATAGTGCTTACGCAGCCATGGCGTGTCGAGAGCGCGAATGTGATCAAACAGTGTGTCGGGCGAACCAATCATGCGCCTAGTCTCGCAGCCCAGCGAGCACCAAACGCAAATGGTCACGGGCCACTGCGAACGGCCCGGTAACCTGGCACGTTATGGCCGTGTTCCAAGCCGCCCCCGGCACCCGCGACATCCTGGATCCTGAATCGGCGCGCTGGCGTGCGCTGATCGACGTGTTCGCGCATGTGGCCGGCTCGGCGGGCTTTGGCGAAATCCGCACACCTATTTTCGAGGACCTCGGCGTGTTCATGCGTTTGGGCGAATCTAGCGACGTAGTCACCAAGCAAATGTACGACTTCGAAGACAAGGGCGGCCGGCGTGTCACACTGCGCCCTGAATTCACGGCCGGCATGATTCGAGCCTTCGTGCAACATAACCCGACGTTGCCGTGGAAGGCGTGGGCTGAAGGTTCGGTGTTTCGGTACGAGAAGCCTCAAAAAGGGCGCTACCGCCAGTTCAACCAAGTCGACGTGGAGGTGCTCGGCACCACTGACCCCATGATCGACGTGGAAGTCATCGCTCTGGGTTGGCGGTTCTATCAAGCACTTGGTTTGCGTCAAGTGCGCCTGGTTATCAACTCCCTCGGCGACGCCGAATGCCGACCCGTGTATCTCGCCGCGCTCACGTCGTACTTCGAGTCCCGGAAGGCTGAACTCAGTGAAGAGGGCCGCATCACGCTGGCGCTAAACCCCTTACGGGTATTGGATTCCAAGCGCCCCGAAGATGTGGCGGTGGTTGTCGACGCGC
>JAYWAI010000246.1:0-4866 GCA_043782545.1 Acidimicrobiia bacterium | reverse complement strand
TGGTCGACAAGGAAATTAATCTGAATTTTGATCAACTTTTGGCACGACCACAATTTGAAGTCGATGTCACGATTTCGTGTGTCTCCAACGAAGTCGGCGGTGATTTGGTGGGGACGGCTCGTTGGCAAGGAATCCGACTCGATGACCTGTTGCACGAAGCAGGAATCAAACCGGAGGCCGACCAAATCGTCGGCCGATCGATCGACGGGTGGACCGGCGGGTTTCCAACGGCTGTACTCGACGGCCGTGATGCCATGATCGCCATTGGGATGAACGGCGAGCCACTCCCGGTGTCCCACGGGTACCCAGCCCGTCTCATCGTTCCCGGCGTGTACGGGTACGTCTCGGCCACTAAGTGGCTCAGCGAAATTGAGCTGACCCGCTTCGACAAGTTTCAGGGATTTTGGATTCCTCGAGGTTGGAATGTGGACGGCGTCATCGAGACCGAATCACGAATTGACGTCCCTGGGTCGAGCATTGCCGCCGGCCCGACCAAAATTGCTGGTGTGGCGTGGGCGGGCATCCGGACCATTTCGAAAGTCGAAGTGCAAATCAATAAGGACCCGTGGCGCGAGGGCACGCTGTCAAAAGAACTAGCGAAGACCACGTGGCGTCAATGGGTGCTCGATTGGGACGCGCCGAAGGGGAAACACGACATTACGGTCCGGGCCACCGACGGCGACGGCAAAGTGCAAACCGACAAACAAACCTCACCCGGGCCCGGTGCCGCCAGCGGTTACCACACCATCCGTGTGACGGTGGGCTAACGCCCCAACCTCGCTAGCGCTGTTTCGTGCCTGGGCTACCAAGTGTCCCAATGCACGATGCCTTCTGTAGGCATACGGTTGGCGGGTTTGAAATCAGTGCCGATGGTGTAGGCAATCGGGAACAATCCGGCCTGGCTGTATTGGTCGAACGGGATACCCAGAATGTCGGCAGTCTCGCGCTCATTCGGTAGATGCAACGTGGTCCAAGCTGAGCCCAGGCCTCGGCTGCGCAACGCCAGCATGAAGCTCCACACGGCGGGCAGGATTGAGCCCCAGGAGCTCGCTCCCTGCATGACACTGGCGTTGTCAAGGCGTCCTTCGATGAGGGGGATCATTAAGACGGGGGCTTTGTGAAAATTGTCAGCGAGATATTGGGCCGAGTTGGTGACAGCGTCTTTTTGCTTAGATCTCGGATCGTCATCGGCGAAGGTGGCCGACATTGGCGAGTTTCGGTACCAGTTGAAATTCTTTTGGTAGAAGTCGCCGATCGCTTTTTTCTTATCAGGGTCGGTGACAAACATGAATTGCCATCCCTGACGATTACTGCCCGTTGGTGCTTGGAGCGCCAGATCGAGACACTCCATGACGACCTCTCGTTCGACCGGGCGGTCGAAGTCCAGACGCTTGCGGACGCTGCGGGTGGTAGAGAGCAGTTCGTCGTTGGTGAGGTTCAATGTCATCTCGTCATCGTTGCAGTTTCGTAAGCTATTCGTTGTGTCGGAGACGGATCTACTTAACCGGAGTCTTGTTAGGCGTATGAAGGATCGATTTACTGTGAATGACTTGCTCGACGAAGCACGGAACCGACTGGTGAGGGTCTCGGCCCAGTTGGCCCGCGAACGGGTGGCGACAGGCGCATTGGTCGTGGACACGCGCCAGCACATCGATCGAGTGCGCGACGGCGTGATCGCCGGGTCGGTGTGGATCCCATCGACAGTGACGCTGTGGGCGTGTGACCCCGCGTCGGGGTACATGAATCCGGCGATCTCTGGTTTTGACCAGGAGCTCATAGTGATGTGCAATGAGGGGTACTCGTCAAGCGTGGCGGCCGCGAATTTGCAGCGACTGGGGTACGTGAACGCCACCGACATGATCGGCGGGCATGAAGCATGGCGCAACGCCGGCTTGCCATCTCAGGCGCCGGTGCCGATCGATCACTCGGTGCTCGACGGCCGCTGGCCGCCGGAACCTATCGTCTAAATATTGGGCGCAGACCACATCGAACACCTGCCGTTGGCGCCGAAGTAAAATTTCGGAGTTCCAAAAGGGTTCCGTGATTATCAGAGCGACCGAGATGGGCCTAATGACTCCGGTTCAACGAGCCAAGCTGTTCAATCGGGCGTGATCCGTGATTGGCTCGATGTGCCCGAAAGCCTGGGGCAGGAAATCGCTGAAAACGTCAAGGCCGTCCCCAGAAGGGCCGATCGGTAGCGGGCCGTCCCCAGAAGGGCCGATCGGTAATGGCCCGTCCCCAGAAAATATGGCGGTTAGTTCTGGGAGCCGTGTGAGCACGAATTTGTACGGGGGTTGGACCCAGAACTGGAAGGCCAATTTTCTGGGGGCGTTTGGCGTACCAGTTGATCGATCTGGAGACGGGTCTGAGGCGTGAGGACTAGGGTTCTGGGGGATTCTGGGGGAGCGATCGGAACAAGGCATCACACGCAGAAATGCCCGCACGCGGCGCTATCAAGACGTGAGGCGTTCGAACGCTTAGATATTGGGCCAGGTGCGTTTGGCCGCGCTACGTTTTGCTTTGTCGGGCAACGCCCACGCTCGACGCCAGCTCGCCACTGCGGTTGGTCCGGTGAGCAGTGGCGTTGCGCCGGTCGCTGCTCGTTGACGGGCACTCCACCAGTCAGTCATTACTTCGTCGGCCAATTCGGCAACAGCCTTTTCGATGGCGATGGCAAGCGTGCGAGCATCGTGCTCGCGAGGAAATATCGGCGTACCAAACGTGATGCGAGTCTTGCCCCGTTTGGGAAACGAGTCGCCCTTGCCCAGAATATTGCCGGTGCCTTCCACGTGAATGGGCACCACCGGAACGCCGACGCGTGTCGCCAAAAATGCGGCACCACCGCGGAACGGTTGGCCCCAACCGTCAGGCGAACGGCCGCCTTCGGGAAACAACAAGAGCGAGTATCCGCCTTCGATGAGCGACTGAGCCAAGTTGGCCGACGCGCGCCCCACCTTTTGGCGTTCAATCGGAATCGTTCCGAGCGTCAAGGAAAAGAATGCTGACTGCAAACGTGTGGTGAAGAAATAGTCGGCTGCGGCGCCAACGACCATTTTGTACCGGCGTGATCGAGGGATCACGGTGAGCAATAGTGGCGTGTCGATGTGACTGTGATGATTGGCCACGAAGATTACTGGCGACTCGTCATCAGGCAACCCATTGAGCCGGTCAACAGCGAACACTTCAGGCTTGGCGAGCGCCTGTACTGCCGGGCGCAGAATACCTTCGATGATCGCGCCACGCGCGGCGCGGGCGGGCGCGCTGCGTGCCCATTCGGTGTCGTAGTCGGCTCCCGTATTTCGGGTCTCAGGTAGCGGCTCTACGCCTCGGGGCACAGTGGGCGCAACGTACGGGAAACCCTTACGGCGTATGACGTTAGTGGGCGTCGGCAACCGTCGCGGCGCGATGGTGCCAACGGCGCGCGCCGCATCACGGGCCTTGGCTAATTTCGCTGGCAAACCCGATGCGGCGAACCGGTCAGCTGACATCTGCCATCACCAACGGGGGAGTGTGCAAATGCATGATTGACGGCGACGGCCCGACCACGTCTTTGGCCATTTCGATGGCGTCTTGCAAGGTTGAGGCAGGCATGAAACCGAGGCGACGCACGGCCTTTTCATTGCCACCCACGATGATGATGCGGCCGAGATGTTGCATGGCATGGGCGCACCAGTACCACATGTAAAACGGGTGCACGCCGTGGTAGGCGTAGCTCGTGCGATATAGGTGGCGGTACCACTCGTCTTGTGCGAATTGCTTCTCATACTTCGCTTGGATGATTTCGAGGTCGGTGGTTTCCGACAGCACCTGCTCAAAGAAATCGATGTAGCTCGGGTGGTGCACGGGGTTGAACTCCCACGTGGTGGGGTGGCTCATGATGACCACCCCCCCCTCACGCACTAGCGGCTTGCCGCGGTACATATTAAAGAAATATCCGAGGCCCAAGCACGCCACCAAGATCGGGTTCATGATCGAGTTCACGTTGTAAGGGCAGATGTACGGCAGGCCCATGGTGAGAATGTCGCTCTGGCCCTGCACCGGAACGAGCTGTTGTTTGAAGACGTTCGCGGTGGTGATTTCGTGAACGGCTTCAACCTCGCCGCATTGAATCGACGTCAGACCATACGGCGAACGCACGGAGTGAAAAATCTTGCGCGCCACTTTGGTGGGCGTGATTTTCAGGCCCTTTTGCGCGGCCACAAACGTGGCGCGATCCTTGGCGTTCCATTCCCATTCGCGCTTCTGCATGAAACCAAATGGCGGGGGGAAGGTGTCGTTGTTGAGCGTTGTTTCGATCTGGAAAATCTTGACGCCGGAGTCTTTGAGGAGACGCCCCATGCGCCAATTACTGGTGTGCAATTCGCTGGCATGACGGTCCATAAACGACTTGGATTGGCGCATCGTTTTCACGTTGTGATGGTGTTGCAAACTGCGATACGAGCTCAGCCCAGTGGCCACCGACTTGTGACCGCCGTCCATCGAAACCAGGTTCACGTTCACGTACACCAACAGGTCGCTGGTGGCAGCCCGCTTGGAAATTTCGACGTCTTCGCCGTGTTTGGTGGTGCCAATGTGCAGCATGGCATCGGGGTCTTCGGCATCGTGGTTGTACAGCTTGCCGCTGGGGGCAAATGCGTCGTACACGCGGTCGCCCACGGCGTGGCGCAATTCGCTTTCGGTCATGCGTCGATGCAACGCCAAAGCGGCAATGAGCTCCACATCGTCAACGCCTCTGGTCGCAGCGGTGTCGAGCACTGCTTCAATAATTCGTTGACGAATATCCGGCGATTGCATGGGCGGCAGCGGCAACGAAATGTCGTCGAACGCAATGGTGAGTTTCATGCCGGCAAACATGCGAGCGCTGAG
>JAYWAI010000245.1:0-1830 GCA_043782545.1 Acidimicrobiia bacterium | reverse complement strand
GCAAGACGCCGCGCGCTGCGGTGGCATTCGGGTTTGCCACTACCACGGTGGCGGTCACGGTGCCATCGGGGTTTGTTTGGGCCCCTGGGCAAAACCATTCGGTGGCCATGACGTTGGCGGGCGGCATCGATGGCAACTGGTCCAGCCGCGCTTGGCCAAAATTGGCTTGACGAGTGGTGGGCGGACTGTTGGTCAGCACACCGGCCGTCACGAGGCCCACTAGGCCGGCCCCCGTTATGAAACGATTTATTTTCATAACTCGTCCTCGGCCGGGCCGGGATCGGGTTCGGAATCAACCGCGTCAGTTAGCTGCACCGGCCGTTTTCTGGTGTCTCGACCCCGCCGACATCCGTAGGCCAATGCCAACGCCCATAAGGCCACCTGAGCCACAATCCAGAGGTACCTGCTCTTGGGCGCGTGGTATGTCAAACGGGCATTGCCGGGCGACGCGTCGATGGCAAACCCAGTGCTGAAGCCGTACGTCTCCACGGGCAATTGTTCGACGCCGTCACGAAACAGATGCCAGCCGGAGTCGGCGGTCACACCCATATGCACAATCGAACCCGCCAGCACCGGCCCTGCGAACGAGCGACCTTCTCCGTCGAACGTGTCGGTGAGCGCACTCACAGCAGGATGCGGCGACATAAGTGACCAACCGAAGGGGAACTCGTCGAGCGATTTTGCCGCCTCGATTGCACCAGGCGAGCCAGCGGCGAGCACCGAATTCACGGCAATACCGGCCAAGTTGTCGTACATCGTGATGGCGTCATCAACGGCGACGCGTTTGAGATCGAGTTGGTCAGCCATCGTGCCCAGAATCGTGGCCGGCAATGCCAGGTTTGCGCCGTGTTCCAGACTTGGCACGGGGCTTTGTACGAGCGCTATGTAGCGAATGCCGAGCGGGGCGAGCAGTTGCCCGAAGCGCCGCGTACGGCCCTCTACAGCCAGCGCTAATGCCGCGGGGATCACGTCGTTGGCCAAAGGAGCCGGGCTCGCCCACCGGTCTCGAAAATCGCCCACCCGGTTGGTGGTGATGGCGTATGAAACTCCCGGCGACAATCGCCAGCCCGCGGCGGGCAGAGATTCTGGGTCGCCGATCCACAGCACCCTGCCCTCGATGGCGTTGCCGGCGGCACGGCTCGTTGGCGAGCTCAAAATGGCGAGCGATTGATGGTGGTCCAACGTAGGTGAACCCCATCGACCGCTGCGCAACGCAGCAATGGGCGGGAACACCGCGAGGCATGCCGCGATCGCAGTGATCACGACGGCAGCCTGACGCCACCCAAACCGATACCCCGGCAGGTCGACTTCAAACGCCGCCAACCCCAGCGCCCCGAGGTACGCCAACGCCACCGCGGCCGGGGTGAGAAGCAGTTCGGTAGATCCGAGCGGTCGGTGAATCCACCCTTGCTCGACGGCCACCGCCAAGCCGAACGATCCTGCCGCCACGGCCCATAGGCGCGTCGCCCATTCCAACCGCCACCCTTTGCCGACCAGTAACGGCAATACGCCGGCGGCGAGCAAGGCAAATCCCAGAATCCCTGCGCCCATCGGCCCGGTCTGAAATCGAAGAATCTGCACGAAGCTTCGGCCGGTTTCTCGATGCGGCACTCCGCCAATGAGATCCCAATTGGCGCGGCCATTCAAGAAGGTCAGCGACCACGGCATGTGTAACACGAAGGCGATTCCACTGGCCCCAATGGCCACGGCCATCCCTCGAAGTGCCGCTCGCCAACTGCCAGTCAAGGCCGAACCGATCAAAATACACAGCGCCACAAAGGGCACCAGCAACACAAACATCGGGCTCACGGTGGCACCAATCGCCACGAT
>JAYWAI010000244.1:0-1834 GCA_043782545.1 Acidimicrobiia bacterium | reverse complement strand
TGATGCACCACGCCGGGGGCACGATGCCGTTCCTGCGATTGACGCCGGCTGTGGTCACCGTCCACGATTTGCAATATCGCACCTATCCTGAGTATTTCCGCAGCATCAAGCGACGGTTTTTGGCCGTTGCCATGCCAATGTCGGCGCGCAGGGCCCGCCTGGTATTGACCTCGAGCGACTTTGTGCGTACCACCGTCGTTCAAGCGTTTGGGATCGCTACCTCGCACGTAGCCGTTATCCCTCACGGCGCCGATGTGGTGACACCAGAACGAACCTCCAGCATCGAAACCGTTCGACTTCGCTACGGCTTGGCTGGCCCGTTTTTCGTGTATCCGGCGATCACGTATCCGCATAAAAATCATTTATTGTTGTTGGACGCTTTGGCAGAAGTAGTCACGCGACATCCTGATGTGCGGCTGGTGTTGACCGGTGGCGAGGCGCAAATGGAAGCAGCAATCGTGGCGCGATCGGTGGAGCTGGGTCTGTCTGACCATGTGCGTCGAACGGGCCGGGTGCGCGCTGCCGACCTTGAGTGCATGTACGAAAACGCCATTGGTTTGTTGTTTCCCAGCCAATACGAAGGCTTCGGATTGCCCGTGGTTGAGGCCATGCGCAAAGGTTGCCCCGTGGTCGCGGCTGACAATACCGCGCTGCCCGAGGTCGTTGGTGAAGCTGGGCTGTTGGCGTCGAGCGATTCCGCTCACGAGTGGGCGATTGCTATGAATCGCCTGTTGGACGATGAGACGCTCCGATCGACGTTGTCGGTCGCGGGCCGGGAACGCGCCGCACAATTTTCCGCGGTGGCTTCGGCCCATTTACTCATTGCCGCCTACCGTTTGGCGTTAGCTACGCCGCCCTAGCTCTGGCGCTATGTGTTGAGGATGTTGTTGTGAAAATCGCTGTGTTGTGCCCCCATTTCGAACCCGACGTCGCTCCCACCGGCGAAGTAATCACCCGAATTGTCCACGAGTTGGCCGCACTAGGTCACGAACTTCACGTCGTTACTGCGTTGCCGTGGTACCAGTCGCACGCTATTGAGCCGGGTTGGACGGGCAAGCTCGTGCGGCATGAGACCGTGTCGTGGGGTCGCATCACCCGAGTCCATCCGTTTCCCCAAGCTGACAAAACCAACATTCCAAAACGGGCGCTGTCGTTCGCTGGGTTCACCGCGCTGGCGGGCGTCGTGGGGTCGTTGGGTGGCCAGGTGGATGTGGTGTTGGCGATGTCACCGCCGTTGACTCTCGGCCTGGCGGGTGACTTGATGGCGCTGTGCCGGCGGGCGCCGTTGGTGTTCAATATTCAGGATGTGTTTCCCGACGTCGCGGTGGAGCTTGGTGCTCTCAAGAGTGAGCGCGTGATTCGCGCCGCGCAGCAACTTGAAAAATGGTGCTATCGGCGAAGCAATGCGGTGACTGTGCTGTCTGATGATTTGGCCGATAATTTGCGGGCCAAGGTGGCGCACCAGCGCGGCGGGCCAGCCAAGATTAGAGTGATTCCGAACTTCGTCGACACCGAGGCGGTGCGGCCCATGGACCGTATGACGGCGTACCGACATGAGCTCGGCATCGGCTCGGAAACCGTTGTGATGTACGCCGGAAACATCGGCTTTTCTCAATCGCTCGAGTTGCTTTTGTCATCGGCACTGTCGTTTCAAAATGACAACGATCCGACGACATTTTTGATCAATGGTGCGGGCTCAGCGCGGACGCATTTCGAGGCAATGGCGTCGACGATGGGGTTGCGCAATGTGCGATTCGGGGATTTTCAACCTCGAGACCGGATCGCAGAAGTGTTGGCGACGGGCGACGTGCATTGCGTGCCGCTGAAGGCAGGT
>JAYWAI010000243.1:0-4905 GCA_043782545.1 Acidimicrobiia bacterium | reverse complement strand
CGCAGCCGCTGGGCTCGGGGCGGCCGGTTTCGCCGATGAATCCACGGGGTGGCGTCGACTGGTAGTCGAAAAACCGTTCGGCACCGATCTCGCATCCGCAGGTGCGTTACAGGATTCGCTGCGTACGCATTGGCGCGAAGACCAGATCCTTCGTATCGATCATTTCCTCGGCAAGGACGCAGTCCAAAACATGTTGGTGTTCCGTTTGGCAAACCGGTTTATTGAAGCGGTGTGGAACAGCAACTCCATTGCGCAGGTGCAAATCACCGCCTCAGAAACAATTGGTTTGGAGGGCCGCTGGCGTTACTACGACAAGGCCGGCGCGTTACGAGACATGCTGCAAAACCATCTCATGCAACTTTTTGCCTTGACCGCAATGGAACCGCCTGCGGTATGGGAGCCCGAAGTTTTGCGGGAACACAAAGTTGAAGTTCTGCGCAGCACTCGGATGGTTGACAACACCGAGCTGAGCGCAATCCGTGGCCAATACACAGAGGACACGGTGGCGGGAACCACAGTCAAGGGCTACCGGGCTGAAGACAACATCCCGGCGACGTCGACGACGGAAACCTACGCAGCGTTGGAACTATTCGTCGACAACTGGCGGTGGCAAGGCGTGCCATTTTATTTGCGCAGCGGCAAGGCGCTGTCGGGAAACCTGACCGAAATCGCATTGCAACTCCGCCCAGCGCCGACGGCCATGTTTCATGGTTCGACTCGCGCCGATGACGGTGCTTGGATCACGTTGCAGCTGCGACCAAACGAAACCATCGAAATCGAAGCAATCGCCAAGACGGCTGGACTAGGGCTTGAAACTGAACGAATCGCATTGACCGCCACCCAACCCGGCAGCGCGCCGGAATACTCGGCGTATGAGCAACTCATCTTGGACGCCATCGCCGGTGACGCCAGCTTGTTCATCCGGGGCGACGAGGCCATGGCGGCGTGGAAGCTTGTACAACCGGTTCTAGACGCGTGGGCCGCAGGCGGCGCACCGATCCCCTACCCGGCCGGTTCAGATGGACCCGACGCCCCAGCGGGCTTCTTCGCTCTAGGCAATAGCTGGCGGCCATTGAGTGGAGATGTCGCATGACGATCGAACCGCACGACGCGTTTGGATGGCCGGGAATTTCACCAACGTTCTCCGCCGGCGACAAAGACGCGGTTACCACTGCGTTGGGCACGACTCGAGTGTGGGCAACCATTGGCGGCGGCATTCTGAACGAAGTGTTTTGGCCGAACACGGGCCGACCCCAGTTGCGCGATCTTGGCTTCCTCGTGTCAGGCGAGGATTTTTGGACCGAAGTAAAACGGTTAGCCACATACACGGTAACGACACCGGCACCGTCAGTGCCCCTCGTCACCGTGACCCACACACATGAGCGCTACACGCTGGCACTCGAATTTCTTTGCGACTCTCGCCGCGACGTCGTGGTCGTGCGTTACCAGCTCACGAACCTTGCTCCGGCGAGCGGGCCGCTCCAACTCCACATCCTGGCCGCCCCACATTTGGGAGGCAACGGCCACAACAACAATGGCTATGTACTCGATGGCGCGCTCGCCGCCGATCGTGACAGCGAAGCGCTGGCCGTCATCAATGACGGAGGCTTCACGTTGAGCAGCGTGGGGTTCGTTAGCGCGTCTGACGGATGGCAAGACAGCAACACTCATGGTCGGCCGACCTTCACATTTACCCGAGCATTGAATGGCAACATAGCGCTCACCGGTACCTGCTCTGAGACGCAAGGAACGCTGGCCATTGGTTTCGCCAACACAATCCCCGGAGCCGTGTCGCTGGCCAAAGCATCTCTCGCAGAAGGCTTCGACGACCTCGCCGCCACGTTCACCAGCGCGTGGACAAACTGGTGCGCGGCAGCACACCTGCCCGACGGAGATCAACCGCTCGACCGACTCGCGCACGTATCGCTCATGGTCCTCAAGATCCACGAGGACGTCACCTACCCAGGCGCCATTGTCGCCAGTCTGGCCACACCATGGGGCGCCGCCCACGACGACCCCGGCGGGTATCACTTGGTATGGCCGCGCGATTGCGCCGAAACTGGCCTCGCTCTCGCCGCGGCCAGCCTCTACGACGATGCCCGCCGAATGGTCCAATTCCTCATTTCGGTGCAATCACCCGACGGGCACTGGCCCCAAAATTTTACGCCCGATGGCGCCGCGTACTGGTCAGGCATTCAGCTCGATGAAACGGCATTACCCGTCATCTTGGCCCTCAAATTGCACGAACTCGGGCAACTCGATTTGCCGGCACACAGCCACACGACCGCCATGATTCGACGGGCTGTGCGGTACCTCGCCGACAACGCTCCATTCACGCAACAGGACCGCTGGGAAGAGACCGCCGGGATCAGTCCGTTCACCCTCGCCGCCACCATCGCCGCGCTCGCCGGCGCTGCGATATCAGGTTGCCTCGAGACCGCCGTCGCCGAGGCTGCGCTGTCGCTCGCCGACACGTGGAACGGTCGAATCGAGGACTACCTCTACGTCGCCGGCACCGACCTTGATCACCAGCAAGGTACGACAGGTCACTACGCCCGCATTGCCCCCCGGGGAACTGTTGCCGCGCACACTCGCGTCACGATCGCTAACCGAGCCGGAGAGACGTTTGATTCGGCCGAACTGCTTGGCCTTGAATTTCTGGCACTGGTTCGTTACGGGCTTCGATCGCCGACGGACCCGCGCATCGTGGACACCGTCAAACTGATCGACGCCGTCCTCGCCAGCAGCGTCCCCCAAGGCACCCTGTATCACCGGTACCAAGACGACGGATACGGCGAACACGAGGATGGCACACCCTTCGACGGCTCGGGTGTTGGTCGGCTGTGGCCACTGCTTGCCGGCGAACGAGGTCACTACGCGCTCAGCGCCGGCGTTGACCCGACACCGTATTTGGCAGCAATGGCCGCGTCGGTGTCCGCGGGCGGACTCCTGCCAGAACAGATTTGGGATGCCCCCGACATCCCCGAACGACGCCTGTTCACCGGCCGACCCACGGGAAGCGCCACCCCACTCGTGTGGGCCCACGCCGAATACCTCAAGCTGTACCTCGCCCACCGGCGCGGCATCAATGCCGACCAACTCTCCGCCGTCGCCCAGCGATACTGCGCCCCTACCTCACCAGTTGTGGCCCACAAGGTTCCGTAGTGACGAACGCATCTCAGATTCCACTGCGGCCAGGTTTTACAGCGCTCCTAATGTCGCTTTGTATCGATGCGATAGACCTACATTCGCAAGCCCAATTCTGGGCCCAAGCGCTCGGTTGGAATATCGACGCAACCGGTGATGAGGTCTTCCTCGTGCCCACCGACGGCACCAGTTTCGGGATAGTGTTCGAGCGAGTCACACATCAAAAGTCAGGGCAAAACCGTTTGCATCTCGACCTGACAACCGTATCAACCGACGACCACACCGAAACGATCGCCCGGCTAGTCAGCCTGGGCGCCCGGCACGTCGACATCGGCCAAGGCCCCGACGACCGCCACGTCGTGCTCGCCGACCCGGAAGGCAACGAGTTCTGCATCATCGAACCGGACAACAAATTTCTGGACACGTGCCCGCGATTGGGGGCAGTCAATTGCGATGGCAGCCAAGCGGTCGGCTACTTCTGGAGCAAGGTGCTCGGTTGGCCACTGGTATGGGACCAACACGAAGAAACCGCGATTCGCGCACCAGATCTCGCTGGACCAATGATCACCTGGAGCGGCCCACCGCTCATGCCAAAGGTCGGCAAGAACCGGCTTCACTTTGATATCGCGCCACCTGTCACGAGCAGTCAGCACACCGAAGTCGAACGTCTCGTCGCTCTCGGTGCAACGCGCGTTGATATCGGCCAAGGCGACGTTGATTGGGTCGTGATGGCTGACCCCGATGGCAACGAGTTCTGCGTCCTGACGCCTCGATAGACTCCGACAACCGAATTACGGGCGCAGGACGTCGGATCGATCGGGTCGAGCGGCGTTAGCGGAACCGGGGCGTTCTCATGGCTGCTTCACTCTCAAGTTTGTGGAGCTTCTCGTCGTAACCGATCTGGCGGAATAGTTCGGCGAGTGACTCGTAGTCACCGAACACGTCAGCTAGCCGACTCTCGAACGGGCGATTCTCGAGTTCCGGATGTTCGTCGACATATTGCGCATACTCATGCTCGGCGTGATCTTCGAAGTCGGCGTTGAGCCGATATGACCAAGCAGGTTTGATGGCGTAGGTCAACCACGAGAACTGGTAGTAGCCAAAGGCAATCGCCTGGGGCAGCAGTCGGCCACGCAACCACGACGTGCGTTGATGTTCGTCGACCAGTTCTTCGAGGATCAAGAGATGCCACTGTTCGTTGTCTTGCTCCCACCGGCTGGTGCGGACGCGTTCGAAAACACGACGAGCGAAACCTGGCTCACTGGCGGTATGCGTGAGCGCCACGTAGGCAACGTTTTCCCAGGCCTGATACGGCACCCGCGCAATCAGCTCGAGGACCCTGAACTTCTCGAGTGTTCGTGCCTTGCCATAGACGACATCCATCAGGATGAACAGAGCCCGGGCGGCGAGAGACGGTCGGCGGCGTGGCGACCGCAGCGAATCCAACTGCTGACGTTTCAGGGATTCGGCATCGAGTCGCTCGATAGGGCCGAACGGTGCACGCTCGCTGATTGCTTTGGTCACGGGACCGTCGCTGTTGGTCATAGTGCTCCGATCGACATCGCCGCTTGGATGAATCCAGGACCCGCCCGTCCGGCGGGTTCGCGGACATCGATTGGCTTGGCGGCAATCACAGTACACGACTCGGAAGTGCATGTCGTGGCCATGTGGTGTGTGGCGCAGGTGGTTGGCGAGCATCCCTGCAACGAGCGGTAAACACCCAATTGCTTGCCGATTGACACCAACATTTTCGACCGT
>JAYWAI010000242.1:0-1843 GCA_043782545.1 Acidimicrobiia bacterium | reverse complement strand
TGCCACTCATCCTGGATGACCTTTTCGTTCACTTTGACGACGACCGCACTCGCGCCGGGTTACGCGTGCTTGAGGACCTGTCAACGAGCGTGCAAGTGTTGCTCTTCACACATCACGAGCGGGTCGCCACCCAGGCCACAGAAGCCATTTCGCCAGCCCGGTTGCGCATCCAAATCCTGGCCCGCTAACACCCGGGCGCCTTGCTACCACTCGAACGCGGCGGCGTACTCGGCGGCGCGCAGCATCTGATCGCCGACCGGCTGCAGTCCATCTTTCACACACAGCAAGCCGGTCGACATGCGCTCAACCGCACCCCATTCCCAAATGCGTTGCGGGTCAAGCCCAGTACGGCTCGCCAACCAATGCGCTCGGTCACGTGGGTCGCCCACCATGGCTTCAAGCGGATCTTCACGCATGATGATTCCCGTGTCGTATTCGGCGTCGGCAATGAGCCCGTCGGGGTCGACAAGCTTGTAGCCATTTGACGATTGCAACACGTTCCACTGATGCACGTCGCCGTGGCACAGTACCGCTCGCGCATCGTCGTGGGCCACAATCCGACGATGCGCACACGCAATCGCGTAGTCGACAGAGGCCTGCGAGCATGGGTGATTGAGCTCCGCAAACAGCGACTCGATCATGTCGATGAGGTACCGTCCTTTGATTGCACCGCTCGGTAAAATACCCGGCTCACACGGTCGCCAAAGTTGCATCGCGGCGGCGCACAAAATTTCGTGACGCTGGTCAACCCGGAGCCCGAGATCAAACAATGAGGGGCCCAGCCGCTCCAACAACAGCGCACCTCGGGGCGCGTCATACCGCAACAATGCCGCGCAGCCTTCGCCGCGGGCGAGTTGCAGCACCGTGATTTCTTGCAACGCCCACGCGTTGTTTTGCGGCACGAGAAGTTTGAGCACAACGGGGGTCCCATCGGCGGTGACTGCCTTCGCCACAAACGCCTCTGTGCCGCCGAGGTACGGCTCGCCGACCGCTATTTGCCACTCTTGCTCGATGTCGGCCACCAGCTCAGGCAGGGCGTCGATCCACCATTGCGCGCCCACCAAAATCGCTTTAGTGCGCACGACCTCGGGCATGTCAATCACGGCGAAACCCTAACCCGGCGGCACAACTCACCGGGCGAACTTTTACCGACAGCCAATGCTACGCGGGCCGGCGGCGTGTGCCCGGTTGAAGCGGGCGGTCACTGTATTGGCGACCGTCGTTGTAGGTCGGTTTCGTGTCGGGCGCGCCAGTGCGGCTCGTCCACCGCCAGGTCAACGAGATGCGCTCGTTGGGCGTTTCCGCGGCGGGAATGCCGTGCAGCCATGTGCGCTGACACGCTCCCCCCATTACCAGCAGGTCACCTTCGCCTGGCATAAGTGTGATGTCACCTGCTTCGCGTCCTGCGGGAATTTTCTCGATGACTTGCGAAAGGGGTTTGCGTTCTCGCAGCACGAACGGACGCCGTTGACCGAGCACCACGATGGCCACGAGGGTGTCATCCAGCCACCGCATTTCGCGGTCGCTGTGCAAGCCCTGGAAATCGTGGCCGTCGCGATACAAAATCGCGGCCACGCCTTCCAAGCGTTTGCGATACGCCGCTCGCAGGTGCAGATCAGTCTGGCGGAGCAATGAGTAGTCAGCCGCTCGTAGGCCGGCGCTCAAACGCTTTTCGGGCACATACTTGTCGTAGCGCAACACCGCGGTTTCCTGCCAACGAGAAGTGCTTCGAATGTGGTCAAATTCAACGAGCGGCGCGGCAACAAAACCGTCGACAACATCGACCCACGATGTTGCGTCCAATTGCAACCGACGTACCGGAGCACGACGGTGAATGGCCAAG
>JAYWAI010000241.1:0-1844 GCA_043782545.1 Acidimicrobiia bacterium | reverse complement strand
CTCCGACGAGGGTGTGCGGCCTGGTACTACTGCCGAATCACTCGGTGCGTTGAAGCCCGCATTCGACAAAGCTGGCAATGTAACGGCAGGTAACGCGTCGCAGCTTTCTGACGGTGGTTCAGCCGTCATTGTGGCATCCAAGGCAGCATGCGAACGCCTTGGTTTGACACCGATTGGCGAAGTGATTGGGTACGGCCAAGTGGCCGGGCCCGATAACGCCTCGTTGTTGTCACAGCCCGCGAATGCCATCAACAAGGCCCTCGCCAAGGCTGGCATGAAAGTCAGCGATGTTGACCTGTTTGAACTCAATGAAGCTTTCGCTGCCGTTGGTTTGCAGTCAATGGCAGACCTTGGCATCACGAACGAAATCACCAATGTCAACGGTGGCGCTATCGCACTGGGTCACCCCATCGGTATGAGCGGTAACCGTTTGGCGCTCACGATGCTGCACGAGTTGCGTCGCCGTGGCGGTGGCGTCGGCGCGGCCGCGTTGTGCGGTGGTGGCGGTCAAGGCGACGCCATCCTGCTTCGCTCGCTGTAGTCGCGGAGCCCGTCGCTATGGCGAAACGCGACCAACCGTGGATGATGCGGACGTATTCTGGACACTCGACAGCACGGGCGTCTAATGAGCTGTACCGCACCAATTTGGCGAAGGGCCAAACTGGCCTCTCAATAGCCTTCGATCTACCGACCCAAACAGGTTATGACTCCGATAGTGAGTTGGCCCGTGGCGAAGTTGGAAAGGTTGGTGTGCCCGTGGCGCACCTGGGCGACATGCGCGAATTGCTGGCCGGAATTCCGCCGGGCGAGATGAATACGTCGATGACGATCAACGCCACTGCGGCATGGTTGCTTGGCCTATATGTCGCGAATGCCACGGAGCAAGGCGTTGCTACCGAGGCCCTTCGTGGCACCACGCAAAACGACATCGTGAAGGAATACCTGAGCCGGGGTACTTACATTTTCCCGCCTGAGGCCAGCCGCCGTTTGATTGTCGACATGGTGGCGTATTGCTCCGAACACATTCCTCTGTGGAACCCGATCAACGTGTGCAGTTATCACTTGCAGGAGGCCGGCGCGACGCCTGTGCAAGAGATTGCCTATTCGCTGGCTACTGCGATTGGCGTGCTCGACGCGGTGCGCGACGCTGGGCAAGTGTCGGCCGATCAATTCGATCGAGTCGTGGGGTCAATTTCGTTTTTCTGCAACGCTGGTATTCGGTTCATCGAAGAGATGTGCAAAATGCGAGCTTTTGTCGACATGTGGGATCGTATTTGTTTGGAGCGGTACGGTGTGACCGACCCGAAGATGCGTCGTTTTCGCTACGGCGTGCAAGTGAATTCGCTCGGGCTCACCGAGGCTCAACCCGAGAACAATGTTCAACGCGTTGTATTGGAGATGTTGGCCGTCACACTCAGCAAGGATGCCCGGGCTCGATCGATTCAGTTGCCAGCCTGGAATGAAGCGCTCGGGTTGCCGCGCCCGTGGGATCAACAGTGGGCATTGCGCATGCAACAGGTCTTGGCCTACGAATCAGATCTCTTGGAATACGACGATCTTTTCGCCGGCTCCACTGTGGTTGAGCGTCGGACCGCCGAACTCATTCGCGACGCCCAAATCGAACTCGACGACGTATTGGCCAAAGGCGGCGCGTTCGCGTGCATTGACGATCTCAAGTCGCGGCTCGTGTCGAGCCACACCGAACGCACCCGACGGATCGAATCCGGCGATCTGATGGTGGTCGGGGTCAACAGTTTCCGGGAATCGGCGGCATCGCCGTTGACCGGAGCGGGGGCCATTCTGACCGTGGACCCGGCACACGAACACCAAACGATCGCCGACCT
>JAYWAI010000240.1:0-1854 GCA_043782545.1 Acidimicrobiia bacterium | reverse complement strand
CGTTGTTGACCGACAATTTTGTGCGAGCGTGTTTTCCAGATTTCAGCGTCTGATGGTCGACCACGATGACGATTTCCGCTCGTGGCGGTCGTGCCGAGCGACCTTCGGATGCTCTGGACTCATTGACGAGACTCACGAACGCTCGCGATCGGAGGTGGTCTTGCTGAGCGCCAGCATCTTCGAGGTGAGGCGGCGGGCGATCGGGGCCATGAAACATTGCCTCAAGCTTGTTTCGAATTTTCCCTTCGAGACGAGCACCCGTAAGTGGGTCGAACTCACCACGAAGGTTCCACATGCCAGTGGTCGGGTTGATCCAGTGCCGTAGGTACGCGGCAGCCTTTTGCCGTTCAAATCGAGTTGTCTCGTCGGAAGACTGGATGACTTTGGCGATTTCGCGCTGCATGTAGTCGCGGAATTTGTCCGGTCGTAGATGGCTCGCCGCAGTGGCGAATGCACCGTCAGAGAGCGCCAATTCCGTGGCCTGATCGGTCGTCAATCGGCTGGTGATGGAACGCAAAACTTCGACGTGAGCGCTAGTGATTGACCCACCTGCGAGTGCGTTTTCAATAGCTGGGAATGATTCGACGGCGGCGGCCCGCTCAACCATTTTGGACGCGTCGCTCAGCGTGGAGTGTGTGGCGCGTGCGATTTCGTGCTCGACGCTAAGCGACCGATCCAACGTTGCGAGCGTAGAGAGTTGGCGACTCAAAGCGATTCGTCGCGAAGCCAGCCACGATTCGAGTTGGGTGATGGCAGCGAACGACCGGCGCACATCGTGAATCGTGCCGGCCGGGCCGGTGATTTCATCCACGAGTTCGGTGACCTTTGCGGTTTCCATGATTGTACAATATCAAACACCAGTTCGAAAAACAATCGAACATACGGTAAAATTTCGATAAAATGTATTTCCACCCACGAAACGATGAAGTATGGTCCGAGGGTGTCATAGAGCCGGTGTGAGCGGCGGGTGCGTAAATGTTTGGCCAACTCGGGCGGAATGCTGGGTGTTTGGGGAGTTTGCCTACCGAGCTCGCTGGCATTTTCGGGCACGCAGCGGCAAGACTGCCTACGGGCGTAGTTGGAGGAGTTCTATATGTCTCGTTTGAGAAATCGTTTTTCATGGGTGATGGCGCGTCGCCGAATCGCCGTTGGTGCAGTGTTGGCCATGGGAGCCAGCGGGCTGGTGGCCCTTGCGCTACCGGCAGCGGCTGCTGGGATTGCCAACAACGACGCCTACACAGCCCCGGGGCACACCGCTACGGACGCTCTCAGCGTTGCAGCACCAGGCCTGTTGGCCAACGACGACCCGAGTTATCTCACTGTCGCCAACGTGTCGGCGGTTCCCGGAGCGCAAGGTTCGCTCACGGTATTGCCCGACGGATCGTTTGTGTTTACACCGTCTGGCACATATGCCGGTCTAGTTACGTTTACCTATAACGCAGTTGATGCTGCCTTGGCCACTTCGACAGCCACGGTAACGATTACCGTGCCCAACGCGGTGCCGACGCTCAGCCCGCCGTCCGTCGCCCCGATTATGTTGACGAATCTCAACGCCACGACGTCGTTCCCGATGATCATTGCCGACGGCGATGCGGCTGACGTTGCCTCTTTGGCGCTGTCGGCCAAGAATTTCACTGGCGTGTTATTGGCCGCCAACGTGTCGGTGTCGGGCACCTCACCCAACTACACCGTGGCTGTAACGGGCTCTGGCACCGCTGGCTCGGGCACGTTTGACCTGGTCGGCTCCGACGCTGTTGGCGGCACGGTCACGGTCACGGTTGCGGTTACGATTCACAACGCCGCCCCGACGATTGTTGCTCCGGCCAATGTTGTGCTCGGCGCCACTAACGCCAC
>JAYWAI010000239.1:0-1857 GCA_043782545.1 Acidimicrobiia bacterium | reverse complement strand
TGAGAAATATCCATTATTCGAACGTGGTGTAAAACTTCCTTGCCCCGCGAAATCCTCACCTTTCCGTCTCGAAGGCCGACCGACGCACCTGGTTCCGTGACATAAAGGGGCATTGCTTCGGTAATACGTGGCACCATTCGACGAGGTGGTTGCTCGCTGAGCCGATTGAGAAAATTGACCTCATCGGGCATGCAAATTCCTACCAGTGAACATCGCGGGCATTTGGGCGAATCAACGAGTGGCAACGGCGGCTCGGGTCGGGCGGCCACTTCGCGTAGCCGTTCAATTTGCGCGAACGTACGCTGGTCAACTTCGTCGTTCAGCGGCACCGCAACTCGTTGGCGAGTTTCGACAAAGAAAATTGCACCCTCGGTGCACTTATACCCGTTGTCTCGCAAGAGCAGCGCCGTTACTCCGAGCTGCATTTCGTCGCTTGGCCAGATGCCCCCGCCCTCAGGTGGGTGACCCTTCTTGATGTCGACGGGCACGACCTCTCCGTTGTTGCCCTCGAGCACGTCAGCCTTGCCAATCAGCCCAAGTCGAGCCGAGCCAAGCATCACAGAGCGAGCCTCTTTGAGCTCGTCGGCTCTCTCGGCTTCGGGCATGCGACCTCGCTCCACGTCAACAGCCCGATGTTGAAATCGACCCTCGGCAACATCGTCATTGATCTCGAAGAGGCGTTGCACCCACTCGAGGTGAAACAGCCGCGGGCAATACGTAAAGGCGTTCACCATCCGAGCTGGCACGGCATCGGGAATGTCACCAAAATCGATTTGGTCCATACACGATAGACGGCAGCTGCTTTGCGCGACTTGAGGAAATATCAGGTTAGTTTTTGAAAATTCCCATGCCGAAATGGCTCAGACCACCCAAAATCAACGGGCCGGCCACGGGTTGCGCAAACTCAAGCTTCACCATCGCCGCCGTGTGGGCATCGACAATACGCTCCGCCAACCGGTACCGCCGAAATTCGACCGCAGGTCGATAATCAACTTCGATGTTAATGGCAGCTGAAACCCCGCGAAACGCCAATTCGCGTTGGATTTCCGCCACTGCAAACTCCTGGGGGTCACGGTTTCGTTTGCGGTGCCGAACGAAGACAAACGGCGTGAATGTTTTCCACATAGTCGATGATTCAGTCAACCCCGGTAGAAGATTTAGCGATCCAACCGCCTCGATCGATACCTCCAGGCCACTGGAGCCGAGTAACGAGCTCAATCGTCCGCGAAGCCCGGAGAGCCCCACCAACGCTTCGACTTCGTCGCGGCTAAAACCGTCGGGCGCCCAAATTGCCAGGTGATCAATGAGACCATCGTTGTCGTCGTCGAGCGCCATGAAGTGAGCGTGGCGGTGATTGGCCGCTAGTGGCGAGCTGTCTGGCGCTTTGCCAGACAACGTCACCGAGGCGCCATGGTTGTTGCGTTTTCCGTAACGACCCATGGCCGCAAATCGCAGGGCGTCAGCCACAGGGGCAGCCAAATGAATGCTGGGGTTTGCATTCGATGACAAAACAAATCGAATCACCGATGCGCCCGTGACTTGGGAAACCACACGGCGTTGAGGCTTGGGCTGGAAAGCAGGCACGACGTAACGGCGGAATTCTGTGCCTTCGGGGAAAAGTCGTCGCGAACCTCGGACTTCATCGGGCCGTTGCAACAATGATTTGAACCGGAGTTCTGACGATGAGGAGAGCAGGCGTTCTCCAATGCCAGAACTGTCAGGCATCGGGAGCACGAGATCATCGTCACTCCACAAATCGACCACCTCGGCTTCAACAACGCTTTCGCTCCTGCCGAGATACCCAAGGGCAGAAACAATTCGCCCAAACGCTTCAGTTTCGGCATCAGTGAGATCGGC
>JAYWAI010000238.1:0-4954 GCA_043782545.1 Acidimicrobiia bacterium | reverse complement strand
CCGTGTCGAGTGACACCGCCGAGAAACACGATTCCGCCTCCGCCGCGAATTCACGCGCATCCACGGGTGTGTACCGTACCGTGCGGTTCATTGCGTTGGTGGCCTGCAAGTTGTATTTCCGTCTGTCGATCGAGGGCAAGGAAAACATCCCAAGGTCTGGTCCGTTTGTGTTGGCGCCGATCCACCGAAGCAACCTCGACACACTCGTGTCATCGACGTTGTCGACACGATTCATGCGCTTCATGGCCAAGTCGAACATGTTCACAACGAAGGCAGGGGCGTGGTTCATTGGCTCGCTCGGAGGCTTTCCCGTACACCGCGGTAGCGCCGATCGTGAGGCACTCACGCTGTGCACCGACATCTTGGCCAGCGGTCAGCCCGTAGTGCTGTTCCCGGAAGGCACCCGCCAAACCGGCCCCTTGATCGGCGACATTTTCGATGGTGCCGCGTACGTGGCCGCCAAGGCCAATGTGCCAATTATTCCCGTGGGAATTGGGGGTAGCGAACGGGCCATGAAGAAGGGCTCGCCACTCGTGCGACCCGTGAAAATTCATGTGGTGATCGGCAAGCCAATCATGCCGCCCGACAAGGTCAACGGCCGCGTGGCTCGCCATGCCGTGAAGGAACTCACCACCACGCTTCACGAACAACTCCAAGAGCTTTTCGACCAAGCCCAAGTCCGCGCTGGTTAGGGCGTCCAATCAGCGTAGACCGTTTTGATCGCACCGGGGTGCCCGGCGTCGAAGCATTCAAGGCGTCAGGCTACTGCCAACGCACGGTTGAGAATCCGCTAGTTGGCTAGGGCGGCGAGCACGTCTGAGGCCGCGGTGCGTCGGTCGTCGCTCATCCGGCTTTGCGAGGTGGCGTTGTCGCGTTGCGCCAGACTACCGCCGTTGAGCACCGTGACAGCCACGTCAATAGCGTCGATCATGTCGCGCAAATTGCGCGGCGGCGGGAAATATTCGTCCTCGTCGGTGATGTGTACGGGCGTCACGCCATGAACCGGGTTGAGCCGATCGATGACCGCGGTCACGAGTTCCTCTGGCGCCGACGCGCCAGCGGTTACGCCGACCACGCCGTGTAAATCGTCGGGCAATTCGAGCGCGCTGTTCACCCGCAACACACGCGGGCAACCGGCGTCGATAGCCCGGCGTTCCAGTGCCCGCGTGTTGGAAGAATTCGCCGAACCAATCACGACGATTGCGTCGCATCGCCCGGCCATGGCCATCAGCGCGCTTTGCCGATTGGTGGTCGCAAAACACAAGTCGCTGCGCCCTGGCCGCCACACATTCGGGAACCGTTCCGCCGTGGCATCGAGCACGCCTTCCCAATCGCTGAGCGCCAACGTGGTTTGCGCCAACACGGCCACCGGGCCGTCGAAAGCGGGGAGTGACGCCACATCGCCCGGCGTCTCCACCAGATACATCGCATCAGGCGCCACGGCCATGGTGCCCACGGCCTCCTCATGGCCCTCATGGCCCACGTACACAATGCTGTAGCCCTTGCCGGCCCGCACACGCACCTCGTGATGCACCTTGGTCACCAACGGGCACACCGCATCAACCACATAGCCGCCGTTGGCCCGAGCCGCGACGACCACTTCTGGCGCGGAGCCATGAGCACTCAACATAAGCGGCGAGCCCGGCGGCACCTCAGAAATATCGTCCACAAAGATCACACCCTGGGCCCGGAAGCGGTCGACCACAATCTGATTGTGAACGATTTCGTGGTAGCAATACACCGGAGGCGGGCACGCCCGCACCATCCATGACAACGCCTTGATGGCCATCTCGACGCCAGCGCAAAAGCCTCTGGGGTTGGCCAACAGCACTTCATCGACAGACCCGTTTCCGGCAAACTCAGACACGCAGCCAGGCTAATCGGGCCAGACCACGTATCCTGGGCGACATGTCTGGTGCTTTTGTCGAAACTGTCGCGCCCCAAAGCGCCGCTGCTCGAGCAGGCGTAGCGGTCGGCGATGAAGTGGTGGCCATCGACGGCGAACGTCCTCGCGACATTTTGCAATACAAACTCCTCACCGACGCCGACGAGTTCGAGCTCGAAATTCGACGGGGCGGGTTGACGCTCACCCTCGAAGTCGAGAAACGATTCGGCGAACCCCTCGGTATCGACGTGCAATCGGCTGTGTTTGATCGCATCCGCACCTGCGACAACCATTGCGAATTTTGTTTCATTTACCAATTGCCACCTGGGATGCGCAAGAGCCTGTATCTCAAAGACGACGACTATCGACTCAGCTTTCTGTACGGCAATTTCACGACGCTGACTCGCTTCACCGAAGCCGATTTGGAACGGGTAATTACAGAGGGTCTGTCGCCGCTCAACGTGAGCATTCACGCCACTAATCGGGACGTGCGCACCCGGATGTTGCGCAACAAGCGGGGTGCCACCAGCCTGCGTTGGCTCCGTGCGCTGCTCGATCACGGCGTCACCGTGCACGGCCAAGTGGTCGTGTGCCCCGGTATCAACGATGGCGATATTCTCGACGACACCCTATGTGGGATTTTGGACGAGTACCCCGAGCTGGCGTCCGTCGCGGTGGTGCCGCTGGGCATCTCGAAATTCAACCCAGAAGCTGCTATGCGTGCCCATACGCTTGAGGAAGCTAAGCGCGTCGTCGACCTCGTGCACGACTGGCAGCACGTCTACACCGAGGCGCTCGGCCGTACCCTCGTATTCGCTAGCGATGAATATTATTTGCTTTCCCAGCGGCCGTTTCCTGCCGCCGAAACGTATGGCGAATTCCACATGTACGAAGACGGCGTGGGCATGGCCCGCCTCTTCGAACTCGAATTCACCGGGCAACGCGTCGAAGGCTCTGGCCCGCAAAGCGGGTTTTTTGCCGCAGTCGATGGCGCCCCGGCTGATGGCTACCGAGCACCCCGAACCGTGAATGGCTCGGGGACCGGCTCGGCAGGCAGCGACACCACAAGCGTGACCCTGCGTCCCCGAAGTAATGCCCCCATTGGGGTGCTCACGAGCGAGTACGGGGCTCAGATTATTGGCCCCCATGTGGCTTCGCTGGGTCGCATAAATGTGCGTGTTATCCCCGTCGTCAATGAATATTTTGGCGGCACCACGTCAGTTACTGGGCTGTTGACCGGGGCTGACCTGCAACGAACCTTGTACGCTGAACCAGAAGGCCATCGCTACCTCCTTCCCGACGTGTGTTTATCGCAAGGTCGGTTCCTCGATGGACTCACCCCAGACGACCTCCCCCGGCCTGTTGAAATCGTTCCCACCGATGGTGTGGCATTGCGACAGGCGTTACTACACGGCACATCGCCGTTATCGCAAGGCACATCAGAATGAGTAAACCAAAAGTCGCCATCGTGGGTCGCCCCAACGTTGGCAAGTCAACCCTCGTCAACCGAATCCTGGGCCGGCGCGAAGCCATTGTGGAAGAAAAGCCGGGCGTCACTCGTGACCGCAAAGTGGTCGACGCCGAGTGGAACGGCCGTGAATTTCACGTCATCGACACCGGCGGCTGGATGCCGTTCACGTCGGGCACCGACCTCGATGGCAAAGTATCCAAACAATCAGAAGCCGCCGTGCGCGAAGCCGACGTGGTTGTCATGGTGGTGGACGCCGAAATCGGCCTCACTGACGAGGACGAGTCTGTCGCCGCGTGGCTGCGAGCCAGCGGCCGCCCTGTCGTGCTGGCGGTCAACAAGGTCGACAACGAACGACGTGCTCTTGACATTTGGGACTTCATGACTCTCGGACTCGGCGACCCGTGGCCCGTGTCGGCCCTGCATGGCCGCGGTGCTGGCGACTACCTCGACACCGTGCTGAGCCACTTCGACCCCACTGCGGGCATTATCGTGGACGAGCCCATCACCACCAAAGACAAGACGCCTGCCATTGCGATTATTGGCCGGCCAAACGTGGGCAAGAGCACGCTGTTTAACCGCCTTATCGGCGAGGACCGTTCCGTCGTGCACGACATGCCCGGCACCACCCGCGACTCTGTGGACACCATCGTGCAGACGCCCGACGGCCCCATCAAGTTCATCGACACCGCTGGTATGCGCCGCAAGAGCAAGGTGGATGAAGGCACCGAATTCTTTAGCACGCTGCGGGCTCTGTCGTCGGTCGACAATGCCGACATTGCCCTCCTCGTGATCGACGGCCAAGAAGGCATCACTCATCAAGACCAACGACTTGCCGAGCGGGTTGACGCCGCCGGTTGCCCGATTGTGGTGGTGCTCAACAAGTGGGAATTACTCGACGCTGAAGCCAAAGAAGACGTGGCCGCGCAAGTCGGCGAGAAGCTTGCCTTCGTAGGCGATTCGCCGGTCATTCGTATCAGCGCGCTCAGCGGCATGGGCGTTCACCGACTGCTGCCCATCATCTCTGGCGCCATGGAGGACTACCGCAAACGGGTGCCCACGCGTGAGGTCAACAAGGTCATTTCCCTGGCGCAACAACGCACGCCTGCTCCCGGCGGAGCGCGCGTTTTGTACGCCACGCAAGGTGCTACCGACCCGCCCACGTTCACCCTGTTCGCCAACCGTGAACTGCCCGCCACTTACCTCCGATACATCGAGAGGTCGCTGCGCGAAGAGCTCAAATTTGGGGCGACGCCCATCAAATTGCGCGTCAGGCTCCGGAGCAACTAACAGACATGGCGTTGTCGTGTCTGAATTGCAACGCGTTCGTTGATGAGTCGACCGTCGTGGTCACCGGCGTATGTCCTACCTGTGGCCGCCCGCTCGACGACATCCCCGAGCCAGAAGCCGACCCCAAAGCACCGTGGCATTTCAAGGTGCTCGTGGGCTTGGTGTGCGTGTATTTGGCATGGCGGCTGGTACAAGTGATCGGCTGGCTTTTCTAAATCGAATGCCTGAGGAGCGGGCCTTGCTCGACTAAGGTGTCACCCGTTCGGGCTGTGGCGCAGCTTGGTTAGCGCGCTTGACTGGGGGTCAAGAGG
>JAYWAI010000237.1:0-13152 GCA_043782545.1 Acidimicrobiia bacterium | reverse complement strand
TGTAGTCGACATAGACAACTTTGTCAGACGAAATCGGACTGACTTTTTTCTTGAACTTCTTGCCTTTGTCGTCGCCGGGTTTTGGCTTACGGCGGACTGGCTTGGTGGGCTGTGCCATTTAGAAGGGCTCCTCATTGTGATCGTACGCAGGTGGTTCGTTTGAGACGGAACGGCCTGCGGTCGCGCCGCCACCTGTTCCTCCGTCGCCACTGCGACGTTCGTTTCGTGTTACTGACGCCGTGGCCCAGCGAAGGCTCGGCCCGATTTCGTCAGCAATAATTTCTACGGTGGTGCGCTTTTCGCCATTGGTTTCCCAGGAGCGTTGCTCTAGGCGACCAGTGACAATCACGCGAGCGCCCTTAGTGAGGCTCTCGGCGACATTCTCGGCAAGCTCGCGCCATGTCACGACGTTGAAGTAGGACACTTGCTCCTTGCGTTCATTGGTGCTGCGGTCATTCCACGTGCGGTTGACCGCTACGCCGAAGGTGGCCGTTGCTTGACCGGTGGGCGTGAAACGCAACTCAGGGTCGCGTGTGACGTTGCCAACGATGGTGACTGCATTGTCATTTGCCATGGTGATGCTCCTTTTGAGCGATCGGCGCTTAGGCCGATTTGCCGACAAGCAGACCGCGTCGCACGGCCTCTTTGTCGGGAAGACGGATCAACTTGTGGCGGACAATGTCATCCGCAATTCGCAGAGACCGTTCAAGGTCATCGAGTGCGCCGGCAGTGGCGAGAAGCTCGAGGACCACGTAGGTGCCTTCCCACTTCTTGTTGATCTCGTAGGCGAACCGGCGACGACCCCAGTTATCTGTGGTCTTGAGCTCGGCATTTGCTGCAGCAGCGGCCGTGGTGACACGGGTGATCACAGCTGCAACGCCTGAATCTTCGACGTCGCCGTCAATAATAAACATAAGTTCGTAAGCCCGCATTGAGCGGAACCTCCCTGTGGACATCCTCGAAGAGGAACGGCCTCGCCGGTTGCGAGGCAGGGTTTGCATAAAGCAGCTTGCATGCTACCCACTGCGGTGCCGCCCAGCGAAACTCGCCCGACATTCTCGGCGTGACACAATGCGTTGATGAGTCCCCGTACTGGTGTCACGACCCCGTTCATCGTCGGCGTGGCCGGCGGCACCGGCAGTGGGAAGACGACGGTGGCTGATCACCTTGCCGACGCCATGCCCGACGGCGCCATCACGCTCATTCGGCTGGACTCGTATTACCGCGACCGTTCGGACCTGACGTTCGACGAACGGAGCCAAATCAACCAAGATCATCCCGACGCGCTCGATTGGCCGCTTCTCCTAGATCACCTCAAACGCCTCACCGACGGCGAGGCGGCCAACGTGCCCACCTACGACTTCACGACGCATTTGCGCCTGCCCGAATTCACCCCCACGGAGCCCAGCGCCATCATCATTGTGGAAGGTATTTTGATCTTCGCCGACTCGGCACTGCGTGAATTGTTTGACCTCAAGATCTACGTCGACACCGATGCCGATGTGCGATTTATTCGCCGTCTCAAACGTGACATCGCAGAACGCGGGCGCACCGCTGACAACGTCATCGATCAATACATGACCACCGTGCGACCAATGCATTTGCAGTTCGTGGAGCCATCCAAACGCTACGCCGACGTGATCGTGCCAGAAGGCGGTCGCAACCTTGCGGCGCTCAACATGATCATCGCCCAACTCCGCGCCCACACCTAGCCGCGGGCCTGTGGGCCACCTGTCGCCGGCAGTCGGCGCGACGATTCCGCGCTCGGCGGTACAGTTTGGTCATGACCGGGATGGGTGTCGTCGTTGCACTGCATGTGAGTGCAACCCATTCATTTTCCAAAGCGTCAGTTGCTGGAATCGATGTGATCGCCGGGCTCGGAGCAGTCGGGGACGCGCATTCTGGCGGCACCGTCCGACACCGTTCCCGCGTTGCTGCGGATCCAACGCAGCCGAATCTACGCCAAATACATCTGATCCCCGCCGAGCTTTTCGACCAACTCAATGAGGCTGGCCACTCAGTCGTGCCGGGCGAACTCGGCGAGAACATCACCACCCGTGGCATCGAATTGTACGACTTGCCGACTGGCACGCTCCTGCGTTTCGGTGACTCAGCGCTCCTTGCTCTTACCGGTCTGCGCAATCCGTGCGTTCAAATCGAGGCGTTCCAAACTGGCCTTCTCAAACGCGTCGTCTCACGCGATTCGGCGGGCAACACTGTGCGCAGCGCGGGTGTCATGTCGGTCGTCGTACAGGGCGGCACCATCACTGTGGGCGACCCGATCTCGATCGCCTTGCCACCACCGCCACATATCCCACTCAGCAGAGTTTGACTTGACGTTAGGCTCGCCACGTGACGCCCTCCGACAGCCCGCAGGCCAAGCCAGTCGCACTCGTGACGGGCGTGGGTCGGGCCATCGGCATTGGAGCGGCCATCGTCGACGCGCTGCTCGCCGACGGCTGGGACGTCGTGACGGTCGGTTGGCGAGGATATGACCAGCGGATGCCGTGGGGAGCCGACACACCGCAGGGAGCGCACGACGCACCGCCGCTGACGCCGGCCGCATTGTCGTTGGCGCACATCGAGGCCGACCTGGCTAACCCTGATTCACCCGCATCCATTTTCGCTGACGCGAATGCCCACGCCGGCACGATCACAGCGTTGGTGTGTTGTCATTGCGAGTCGATCGATTCGGCAATTCTGGACACAACGGTCGAGAGCTTCGACCGTCATTTTGCCGTCAATGCGCGCGCCACGTGGTTGCTCATCAAAGCCTTCGCCGGCCAGTTCACGCCCGGCCATCACGGCTTGGGGCGCATCGTGGCCATCACCAGCGACCACACCGCGTTCAACATGCCATACGGCGCGAGCAAAGCTGCCATGGACCGCATCGTGCTGGCGGCGGCCACCGAGTTGGCGTCACTCGGCATCACGGCCAACGTGGTCAACCCGGGTGCCACCGACACCGGCTGGATGGACAGCACCGTCGAGGCCGCGGTGCGGGCTAACAATCTTTCATCTCGTATTGGCATGCCAAGCGATTGCGCAAATCTGGTGCGATTCCTGTGTTCGCCTCAAGGGCAATGGATCAACGGGCAATTGCTGTACTCCGATGGCGGCCTACGTTCCTGAGCTCCCCCGGGCGGGGTCTCAGTATCCTCTGGTTGCTAGAAACAATAATAAGAACTATTCTTAAAAGGTGACCAACAAAGGGGCCCGACTCGCGGCGACAGGCGCTTTGTGTCTGGTGTCTGCCTGCTCGTCAGCCACTGGCTCGACAGCGCACCCGACAACGATCAGGGTGGTCGCTACGACCACACAGACTGCAGACTTTGCTCGGGCCGTTGGCGGCGAACATGTCCGGGTAATTGCGCTCGCCACGCCGGGCATCGATCCCCACGAATTTCAGGAATCACCTGCCGACTTGGAGGCACTGCGCACGGCCGATGTGATCGTACGCAACGGCGCTGGGCTCGATGGTTGGCTCGACAGTTTGCTGACGAGCTCCGGCACGCACGCCCACATCGTGGATACGTCGGTCGGCATACAACTCCGCCATGAAGACAACGGCCCCGACCCTCACATTTGGACCAACCCCAACAACGCTAAGACAATGGTCGACTCGATCGAGCACGCCATCGAATCTGCAGACCCCCCGCACCGCGCCGACTATGCCGCCAATCTCGTTGCCTACAGCGCACAACTCGACACGCTTGACCGGGAAATAGGCGCGTCGATCGCCGCGCTCCCTAACAAGAAGTTCGTCACTACCCACGATGCGTTCGGCTACTTCGTGGACCATTTCCACCTCGAGTTCGTGGGCTCGGTCATTCCCAGCTTCGACACCAACAGCGAGACCACCGCGCAACAGATCCAAGCGCTCGTTGACGCCATCAAAGCCACAGGCGTGCGAGCCATTTTCACCGAGTCAACGCTGCCCCCAAAAGCCGCCGAGGCACTGGCCACCCAAGCCCACGTTCGCGTCATTGAAGGCGACAACGCGCTGTACGGCGACAGTTTGGGCCCACCCGGATCTAACGGCGATACCTACCTCAAAATGATGCGCCACAACGCACAGGTGATTGCGAGCAATTTATGACTGACAGCCGACAACATCATCACGAGCGTGTCGTGCTCGACATCAAAGACGCTGTGGTGAGCTACGGACGCGTGCCCGCATTGCAAGGAATCGACGGATCAATTGATGCTGGCGAGTCCGTTGCACTGATTGGTCCAAACGGCGCCGGCAAGTCGACGTTGCTCAAAGCAATTCTCGGTTTGGTACCACTCGAAAGTGGTTCGATCACCGTGCTGGGCACCACGCCGGAACTTGCCCGCCCGCACGTTGCCTACGTGCCACAACAAGAATCGCTCGACCCCGACTTCCCGATCACGGCTGCAGAAGTGGTGCTCATGGGTCGCTATCGATCAGTGGGTTGGTTTCGACGCCCGAGCAAATCGGACAAGGCGATAGCCACGGCGGCGCTGGCGCAAGTGGGCCTGTCGGATCGTGGCGCGTCGCAATTCGGCACGCTGTCGGGTGGGCAACGCCAACGCATTCTCATTGCTCGCGCCATAGCGCAACAAGCGCAACTTTTGCTGCTGGACGAACCATTCAACGGCGTAGATTCGCGCACGCAAGATGTGTTGTTGGATGTACTCAAACAGGTTCGTGCCGCTGGTGCGGCCGTCGTGATGTCGACGCATGACCTCGCCATTGCCCATCTCGCCTGCGATGACGCCTGCCTCCTCAACAAGCACCAACTGGCCTTTGGCCCCGTGGCCGAATCGTTGACCCCAGCCAACCTGCGCGCCGCGTACGGCGACCACGCGATCGTGCTAGCTGGCGATCACGCCATCGTGGCTCACGAATGAACGCCATCGCCCCTCGCCGCGATTGTTTCACTAGGCGCAAGCGAATTTCGACAGGTGGACCGTGCGCGTACTAATCGAACCATTCCATTCGAGGTACATGCAACGCGCGCTCATTGAATTGATATTGATCTGCATCGCGGCCGGCGTGATCGGAACACATGTGGTGTTGCGCCGGATGGCGTTCGTCACCGAAGCGGTCACGCACACAGTGTTTCCTGGCATCGCCGGCGCCACGGCCACCAGCACTAGCCCGGCAGCCGCCGGACTGGGCACCGGGTTGCTGTCGGCCATTTGCATTTCGCTGCTGGGTCGCGCTCGCAAAGTTCGCCACGACGACGCCGTATCCATCGTGCTCACAACATTCTTCGCGATCGGCATCATCATCGTGAGTCGTCGCCATAGTTTCGCTAGCGATCTGACCCATCTCTTCTTTGGGCGGCTGCTCGCCGTCAACTCTGCGCTCATGCTTCAGACGGCGATCATGGTGGCGGTGCTCGTTGTCGGCACCGCGGCCCTACAACGGCCACTGGTGTTGCGGGCATTTGACGAAACGGCGGCACAAGCTATGGGATACCGCGTGAACGTGCTCGACGCCGCGCTCAACGTGATGATCGTGATCGCGGTGGTGTCCGCCTTGCGGGCCGTTGGCACGCTCGTGGCGCTCAGCATGATCATCGCGCCACCCGCCACCGCCAGACTCTGTAAAGCGTCGATTCGGTTCATGATGATGGTCGGCACACTCATCGGGGTCTCAGCAGCGTGGATTGGTTTGGGTTTGAGCTACGAGCTCTCGGTTCACCATGGCACCAACGTCGGCTCCAGCGCCATGATCGCAGCGACCACTACAAGTCTATTCGTCGTGACTCGTATCGTCACTTCGTTGGGTCGCACATTCGGGGGATCGCGATGAGTTCGATATGGCACACGTTCGACGCGCCATTGATGCAACGCGCCGCGTTTGAGATCGCCATCGTGGGAGCGTTGGGCGGCACGCTCGGCGTCCACGTTTCGCATCGCCGTTTGGCATTTGCCGCGACCGCTATGACGCACGCCACGTTTCCCGGCGTCGTGCTGGCCGCGATTCTGGGCTGGAGTGCCTTGAGCGGAGCTGCGTTCGCCGGAGCGATTGTCGTAGTCGCCATCGCGGCGCTGGCTCATCGTGGTGCCGTGGACTCAACCACCTCGACTGCTGTGGTGTTAGCCGGGTCCTTTGCCATTGGTTCGCTCATGCTGACCGGCAGGGCTGGGTTCAACAAGGACATCACCGCGGCGCTCACTGGCAGCTTGTTGTCGGTGAGCGGCCGTGACATTTGGATCACGGTGATCGTGGCCGCAGGGGTCGTTGTGGCCCTCGTCGCGCTCCATAAGGAGTTGGTATTGACGGCTTTTGACGGCACCGGGGCCGCTGCGCTCGGCTACAACTCGACGGCTATTTCGGTGGCAATCATGTTGATGGTCGAGGTCACTGTCGTGGTGCTCATGCCGAGCGTCGGGGCGCTACTCAGCGTCAGCATGTTGGTAACGCCCGCAGCCACGGCGCTGCTGTGGGCATCCAAAACAAGCACATCAATGGTGATCGGCGCCGGGTTGGGCACCTTGGCAGGGGTCGTTGGGTTGGCGATTTCGGCGCACGCCAACACGGCCCCAGGTGCCACCGTGATCGTTACACAGTCCGCGTTTTTCTGCGCCTCATTGTGCCTTCGACGTCTACTGTCTCCACGATGACTGGTCACCAACTCTCTACCAACGTGTCGGCTGGTGACCTCGACACAATCGCCGGCGAACGCCTCGCCGCCATCGATCAGCGCTACACATCTGGCCGACAAGCACTCATGACCGCTCTTCGACTAGCGGGGCGTCCGCTGTCGATCGCTGAGCTGCTGGACTCCAATCGGAGCTTTGTGCAGAGTTCGATCTATCGGAATTTGGTCGTACTCGAACAAGCCAAATTGGTGGCGAGGGTGGTTGCCCACGACGATCTCGCTCGCTACGAACTCGGCGAAGATTTGGTCGATCATCATCATCATTTGATGTGTACGACGTGCGGCCGAATCGACGATTTCGAGATCACCATTGAGGATGAACACGAGTTGCTCAAGGCGTTGAAGCGATCGGCGCGTCGAGCGGGTTTCGCAGTTGAAGGACATCGGCTGGACCTCGTAGGTGTGTGCAAAGAATGTCGGGCGACAAGTTAGAAAGTAAGCGCCATATAGGGTTTGAGTGACTCCAACGCTTCAACACGCCCACCCCCGTAGCTCGCCAAACCCGTGCAACCCATCGCTTGGATTGTCGGCAACGCACCAGCTGGCCCGGCCAGAAATGCAGCCTTCGCGACGGCCTCAGCGATCCAACCCTCAGCAGCGACAATCGTCACTGACTCCAGATCCGTGACAGGAGATTCCCCAGTAACCGGGTCAATAAGGTGGTGCCGTTCAGCGCCGTTGTGGATCCACTTGCGCATCGAGCGAGTGCTGGTCACGACGCCGCCCCCGTCGAGCGAAAGCACCACGCAGAAGGCATCGCTTTGTGTCGGGTGCGCGATGCCGAGGCGCCATCCTTCCGCCGTCGGCGGGACACCGCCCACGCGAACGTCGCCGCCGAGATTGATCATCACGCCGCGTGCCCCGTCGTCGAGAAGCTCCTCGACGATGAAGTCAGCACCAAGCCCCTTGCCAATACCGCCAGGGTCGAAGCCAACACCGACGGGAAGACGCACGATCGACGACTGGGAGTCAACGAAGATCTGCGCGCATCCGGGCGCTGGCTTCGGATTCAGGGTGCCAGAGGTCTCGTGCGGCATATCAATGAATGATCGGTCATACCCCGATTCACACAATTGGTAGTAGACCGTGGGATCAAATCGGCCTCGAGTAAAGCGCCATGCCTGGATCGACTTTTCGATGAGTTGCAACGTGTCGGCGCTGACCCACACGGGTTGCCCGTTCGCAGCGTTGAGGCGAGAAATTTCGCTATCAGGTTGGAAACGACTCCACCGGGATTCGAGTTGATGAATACGGTCCACGGCTGCGTCGACCAATTCGGGAGCGCCGCCAATGACCACGACATGTACAGCCGTGCCCATCGCCGCGAATTGGCGCTCCCGAATGATGATGTCTGCGTCGTGTTGTGCGGCCACGACGGTCATCAAGTGTCTGCTAGCTCACGACGACAGATGCGTTGGCTGTCTTGGTCGGCAAGCCCAAACCCGAGATCGTCGTCGACGCCGACAACGTGGCCCCCTTGTTGTTAGCTGCAATTAAGCTGCCACTCACCACCGATGACACTGCAGTAGCGCCCGCGGCCACCGAGCCCGTGCATGTAAACGTCGCCGTGGTCAGATTCTGAGCGTCATTGAGGTAGTCGGGCGTGCAAATAATGGAGTAGGGCTTTGTTTTGGCGTCCGGCCCGAGATAGCCAGGAAGTTTCGCTCCGGACCCCGACGCGAGCGAGAGCGTGTAGGTAAGCGAAAAATTGTTCGCAGCAAGATTGCCGGTGTTCGACACCGAGATGGTGAGACCCATCGTGCCGCCAGATGCTGACTTGGTAAATGCTTCGCTCACATTCAGAAATGGCGCAGGCACCGCGGTCGTGGTCGTGGTGGTCGGAGCCGTTGTGGTGGTCGCAGCAGTCGTCGTGGTCGTTGTCGGCTTCGTTGTCGTGGTCGTAGCGGCCGTCGTTGTCGTTGTCGGCTTGGTCGTGGTTGTCGTCGGCAGCGTTGTGGTGGTGGTTGGCAACGTCGTGGTCGTGGTCGCCGGTGCCTTGGTCGTCGAGGTCGTGGACGGCAACGTGGACGCTGCCGTAGTGGCGGCGGTGGTCGAAGCGCTCGAGGGCGTCGTGCCACCAGCCGCAGTTGTCGTCGTGGCACACACCTGTGCGTCAGCCTCGGTCTCGACTTCGAGCACCTTGGCCGTCGTCACGCGGCTAATTCCCGCCTTACGAGCAGCGAGATCACGAGTATGTTTGCGTTCGATTTTGCATTCATTTTCTTTGCGGCTTTCGGTGTCGTCGTAGCCTTTCGCATTCGACACCCCGCTGGACGCCACAAGCCCAGCAACTACGGGGCCACCGCCTACAAGAAGACTCGCTCCCGCAAGTATGAGCCGGCGGCGATTGCCACGCACGTGAATTCTCTGAGTTGTGTTCGTTGAAATAGCCATGTAGTCAGTATCGGCAAGTCGGGGTTACGCGCCGTACCCGCATTGAGCCAAGAGTTGTCCAGATTTAGAACACAATTCCGACATGATTTTGTAACAATTGCCAATTGTCAACCCCTAATTCGGAAAAGACACGGTAAAGCGTTTAATGATTTGGCAATGGCCTAGATTTTTCGGGTGGCATTTATCGGCATTGACCTCGGCGGCACGAAAATTCGCGCCGCCATCACCGATGTCAATGGATCCATCATTGCTGAAATAGTCGAAAAGACACGCCCCGCCGGCGGTCACCAGGTCGTCTCACAGCTCGCGATGATGAGCAAAAGTCTCGCTCGAAACACCCGAACGCCGTGGAAGGCAATCCAACGTGTCGGGGTCGGAAGCCCGGGGCTCGTACGCCCGGATGGCACGATCCATTACGCCAGCAACCTCAAGGGTTTTGACACACTTCGACTCGGCGCGCTCCTCACCAAGGCGTTGCGAACGACGGTCGTGATCGAAAATGATGCCAACGTGGCCGCTGTGGGCGAGGGCACGTTCGGTGTCGCCGTGGGGTGCCAAAATTATGCTGTCATGTCGATCGGAACCGGCACGGGGCTTGGCTTAATCGCCGAGGGCGAACTCATACGTGGATCCCGCGGTGGTGCTGGCGAAATCGCGTTTCTCCCCATCGGGGGCAATCCGCAGCTGCCGCGCTCCCGGTCCGGGGGCACCCTCGAATCGGCCGCCTCTGGCCCGGCCATGCTTGGCCACGCTCGCCAATTACGGGAGCTGCACCCTGGCACCGTGCTCACATCAAGATGCACCGTACAGGACATTTTTGACCATCCCGATGACGTCGTGGCGCACCTCGTCATCGAACGCGAAGCCGCACTGCTGGCCAAAGCAATCCTGTGCATTTCATCGATCGTGGATCCGGAACTCGTCGTACTTGCCGGTGGCGTGGGGGCGCGTGCGGAGCTCCTTCAGCCAGTGCGACAGTACGCCGATTTGATACTGCCTTTTCGATTGCGAATCGAAACCTCCACGCTCGGTAATCGCAGCGGTCTGCTCGGCGCAGTAGCTCTGGCGGTACAAAATTCGCTGGAAACACAACCGAAAGCCCAACCTCAAATATGACAAAAATACCTAGCTCCCCGAGCCCCTTCGCCGATCGCGGCCCGAACGACATCATTATTTTGGACGGCGGAATGGGCACCACATTGGAAGACAACGGCGCCGATCTCGCCCACCCGCTGTGGAGCGCCCACATGCTCAGGCAAGATGCCCAACTGGTTCGCGATGTGCACGATGCCTTCCTCGGCGCCGGCGCCGATGTGATCTCAACGTGCACCTATCAGGCGTCATTTGAGGGTTTCGCTCGCAACGGCATCACCCCCGATGCAGGGGCTGATTTGATGCGCACCGCAGTGACAATTGCTCGAGCCAGCGCCGACGCTGCCCAGCTCGACGGTCGACAACGGTGGGTCGCTGGGTCATGTGGCCCATACGGCGCCATGCTGAACGACGGCAGTGAATTCACCGGCGCATACAGCGTGCCGCACGACGAGCTTGTCGAGTTTCATCTTCGGCGCGCTCGAATTCTTGTGGACGCCGGAGTCGATTTTCTGGCCTTCGAAACCGTGCCCCAACTGGCAGAAATTCGCGCCATTCACGACGCATTGGATCAGCTCGACGCGTGGGCCTGGATCAGCGTCCAAGCTCAAAACGAAAACCAGATGGCGTCAGGAACCTCGGTCGTTGCGGCGCTCGTCGCGGCCGGCGCTCATGAGCGGGTTTTTGCCGTCGGCTGCAACTGCACGCACCCCATGTACGTGAACAACATTCTGAATGCTGCGCGACACGTGGTCGACAAACCCTTCGTGGTGTACCCAAATTTCGGACGGACGTGGGACAGCGCTTCAATGTCGTGGCTCGGCACGGGCGTCCATTTCGATCACGCTCAAGCCGCAACGTGGATCGAGCTTGGGGCGCGATTTATCGGCGGATGCTGCGGCGTGGGCCCGGCCCTCATCAACGAGTTGGCGAAGCAACTGCGACAGCCGTAACGACGTGCCCGTCGGGCGCACGGAAGCGCAGCTCTAACGGAAGCTCGCCCACCGCGCCGCTTACTGCCACTGCAATCCGGTGACCCCCAACGTACGCAATCGTCGCCGACTCAGGCGGGCCAAATACGTACACCAATTCCGCCGTGAGCGCATCGGGCGGCATTACCGCCCCAACGACTACGTGACCGTCACTTTCGCCCACGAAATATTCTGGCAATTCCAGCGTTGGATTGAGTGACTCGACGCCACAGCCCAACTTGCCGATCGCCGTGCGCGAACCGGGCTGTCCGCCGCTCATTTGTAGGCATCGGCCCGTCACCCCGTCGCTGAATTTCACTGGGTAACCAGCGAACGTAAAGCCCAACACCGATTCAGCCATCGGAGAGTACCCAACGCCGTCCAAGATCGGGCGCACGGTACGCCACGCCTGCAAATCGGGCTCGATACGAGCCGAGACCTTCCCACCCGCCTCGACAAATTCAAGCGCCGCGGTGTGCGCGTTTGGTGGGAGCTCGACCCTGAATGCTCGCAGCGGCGACGGCAATTTTACATCGGTCAAAAACTGAGCCGACACAGTTGGCCCGACGTCAGGGATGACTTGCACAGACGTCACCGTGTCGCGCACAATCCCCACCGCCCTGACGTGCCCATCGGACATCTGAGCCGCACGCGCCAGCACCACGGGGCCACCCGCATCGCTCACACACACGTCACCGGCCGGAATAGATGAACCAATCGAATCGGTGAGCAGCCCGCCAATCTGAAGGCAGTAGCGTTTCGACCTTCCAACCCCATACTGCAGCACCGAAACCTCACGATCGCCCTCCTGAGGACCCAGCAGGTACTGCGAATCGGTGGACTGCGTATCTGTGGCGAGCACAGAGTCGACCCGGTTAGCTTCGAGCGGTCCCCATTGATCGCTCGTGACCGTCACCAGATGATCCAAGAGCGTTTGCATCGTTGCCTGATCGAGCGTGCTGACCATATACATCGTCTGGGTGCCGTCCTGCCACAACGCGGCTCGAATCGGGCCCGTGGTGCGCAAAAGGTCGCTCGCGTCGACCGCCGAATTCTCGAACCACAACACTGTCTTGTCGCCGCGACGTTCGCGCGTGGGCATGGCGCCTATCTGAATGGCGAACGCCATCGAATCGATTTCGAGTGAATTTCTGAGTGATCCACGTAGCTGTAACAATTGCCGATCTTGAGACGTGCCTGCCTCATATCCAAGCAACCATTGGTTCACAGAGCGGTCAGTGGCGGCTAAGGGGAGTGCGTGCCAGTCGCGAAAAAATTCCGACGGAACAATGTCGACGACGGTGCTGGATTGGCGGACAAAACGCAACGTCGACGCCAAAAACACAAGCCGATCTCGAGCCACATCGACGGCCTCGACCGATACTGCGACTCCCGTGGTGCGGTCGGTCCACGAAAGGCCGCCGTGCAAACCCAGGTAGAGCTTCGCTGGGATGGAGCCCATCATTATTTCCGCAGGGATGCCCGCGAAATAGACACCCTGAAAGTTCCCGGGCACCGGTCCGGCATGTACGACCAGCAACTCGCGTCCATCGGGCGATACGAACGATCGTCCGTTGACCTCCGGCAAAAAGACATTGGCGTCAATCGCTTGACTGAAGGCATAGACGGAAGTCAATTTCATCCCGGCGGGCACTTGGGCGGGTCGGTACGCGATCGAGCCGGGCTGCAGCGTATTGGGATTTGCTACGAGCGAACCCGCAGATCTCGTCGTGGTCGCAGTCGTGGCACTCGTCGTCGTGGTGGTTGCGCCTGTCGCCGCGGCACCGCCGGACCCGCCCGTCACGGCACTGGTAATCAATGCCGTCACTCCCACCAACACCGCCGCCGCGATCGCCATTTTTCGGCGAGGTACCGTGAGGAGTCGCCCTGGTTTGGACGTCTCAGATGCTCCCGTGTGAGGTTCGGTCGATTCGACAATGAGGTCGAGTGGTTCAAGATCCAACACCGTCACTTCGTGTCGATGCGGCATGTCTCGGCGAGCTCCCACGGTATGAGCCTACGGCGAGTTGCCCGGCAGCGCTATCGCGCGCTGCTAG
>JAYWAI010000236.1:0-13163 GCA_043782545.1 Acidimicrobiia bacterium | reverse complement strand
TATCCCGGAACGGCTGCGTTTTCTGAACAACAGCCGATTCTTCTGGTTTGGTCTCGCCCTTGTTGTCATGATGATATTTCGGCCGCGGGGTTTGTGGCCGCGTCGGCAACTTGGGCAACGAGGAGGTCCACCGACCGGAGCGGCTCGTGTTGACTCCGGCGCGCCAACGGCCCCCATTAACTCCGAAATGCCGCCGCTAAATTTACCGCCGTCACTGCCATCGTCAGCACCAACTGGCGACTTTGTGGCCGAGGTTTCCAATGACTGATGCTTTACTCAAGGTCAACCAAGTCACGATGCGGTTTGGTGGCGTGGCGGCCCTCAACGACGTGGATTTCGAAATTCATAAAGGCGAAATCTTAGGGTTGATTGGGCCTAACGGCGCCGGCAAGACGACGTGCTTCAACGTGATGACGGGCGTATATCAAGCCACCCAAGGCGATGTCATTTTCGACGGCAAGTCAGTGCGAGGCGTTGACCGTCACAAGATCACCCGTCGCGGCATCGCTCGGACATTTCAGAATATTCGTCTGTTTCCGGAAATGTCGGCCATCGACAATGTGAAGGTTGGCGTCGACGCTCACCATCGCACCAGCATTGGCTCGGCAATGTTTCATCTCCCGCTGCACCAGCGCGAAGAACGTGAAGGTCGGGCCAAAGCTCAAGAACTGCTCGAGTTCATGGGTATTGCTGACCGTGGCGAAGATGCGGCGAAGAACCTGCCGTATGGCTACCAGCGACGTCTGGAAATTGCTCGGGCGTTGGCAACGCAACCCAAGTTGCTTTGCCTCGATGAGCCCGCAGCTGGCTTCAACCCGGCCGAGAAGCAAGACCTCATGAACCTCATCCGCTCGATTCGCGACAAGGGCTACACAGTGTTGTTGATCGAACACGATATGAGTTTGGTGATGGGCGTGACCGACCGCATTGTGGTGCTCGACTTCGGCAAGAAAATCGCCGAGGGGCTACCCGAAGACATCCGAAACAACCCTGCCGTGATCGAGGCCTATCTGGGAGTACCCGACGATGCTTCTTGAAGTCGAAAATCTCCACGTGTTTTACGGTCGAATTGAGGCCATAAAGGGCATCAGTTTCACGGTCAACGAGGGCGAAATTGTCACGCTCATCGGGGCCAACGGAGCCGGTAAAACCACCACGATGAAAACGATTTCTGGCGTGCGTCCGGTGGCCGAGGGGCGCATTATCTACGACGGTAAAGACATCACGAAACTGCCCGCGCATAAGCGAACCGAGATCGGCATTTGTCAGTCTCCAGAAGGGCGCGGCATTTTCCCGGGCATGAGCGTGCTGGAAAATCTCGGCATGGGTGCGTATTTGCGCAATGACCAAAAAACGGCACGGTACCGTGATGATTTGGACCGGGTGTTTACATTTTTCCCTCGGTTGAAGGAACGCCTCGCTCAGGCCGGTGGGTCGCTGTCGGGTGGCGAGCAGCAGATGCTCGCCATTGGGCGCGCCCTGATGAGTCACCCGCGCGTGCTGCTGCTCGACGAGCCGTCGATGGGGCTCGCGCCGATGTTTATTCAACAGATTTTCAACATCATCACGGAGATCAACGCTCAGGGCACAACCGTGTTGCTGGTCGAACAAAACGCCGCGCAGGCTTTGAAACGTGCAGACCGGGCCTATGTGCTCGAGACCGGCAAGATCGTGATGCAAGGCAGCGGAGCCGACTTGCTCCACAGCGACGCGGTACGCGAGGCGTATCTCGGCGGATCGCATTAGCGATTCGTGGGGAGCACGGCGGATCGCACTAGAGATTCGTAGACTGAGAGCGTGACTGATCTGGCCTACCTTCGCGACGCGTATTTGACGGAGTTGTCAACAACTGTCGTTGCCATCGACGGTCAACGGGTGGCGACGCTCGCCACCATTCTGTATCCCACCGGCGGTGGCCAGCCTCATGACACCGGCACGATGACATGGGCTCACGGTGCTGGTTACATCGAGTCGGTCCGCAAGGAAGGCAACGAGGTGTGGCACGCGCTGGTCGGCGGGTCGGCGATGCCGAACGTCGGCGATGACGTGACGCTTGGCGTGGATTGGGAACGCCGCCACCAACTCATGCGCACCCACACGGCAATGCATATCTTGTGCGGCGTGATCTGGAACGAATACGGCAAGCCGGTCACGGGCGGCGACATGCAACCCTTGAGTGCCCGCATGGATTTCGAATTTGATCCCTTGCCCGAAGGTTTTGCTCAACGAATCGAAGAATTGGTCAACGCTGAGATTGCCGCCGAGCGTCGGATCGAAGTGTCGTTCCTGCCTCGTGACACCGCGGTCATGGACGCCGATCTAATCCGCACCAAGGTGAGCATGATCCCAGAGTCGGTGAGCGAAATTCGCGTGGTCGATATAGTCGGTCTCGACAAACAAGCCGACGGCGGTACGCACGTGCGGTCCACAAAAGACGTCGGCCGGTTCTCGGTCATCAAAACCGAGAGCAAAGGCAAAGGCAACAAACGCATCAGGGTGGAGCTGCACGATGCTTGACTTGTCGGACGCGCTCGCCGACTTGGATCGCGAACTCGAGGCGCTTGGTCGTGTTGCCGTCGCATTTTCTGGCGGCGCTGACTCGGCATTTTTGGCCGTACGAGCCACGCAGACGCTTGGCCGAACCAACGTGATGTGCGTGACTGCGGTGTCCCCCTCGCTGGCGCAACTCGAGCTCGAAGATTGCGCCGCCCTCGCCGCGCAATGGGATCTGGATTGGCACACCGTGGCGACCAACGAGATGGAAAACGCCGCATATCAAACCAACGATGCCATGCGATGTTTTCATTGCAAGTCTGCGTTAATGGACGCTCTCGAACCCATCGTGTTACCGCCGACGATCGTGGTGTTGGGCGTCAACCTCGACGACCTTGGCGATCACCGCCCCGGCCAACAGGCCGCGAGGGATCGTGGCGCAAAGTTCCCGTTGCTCGACACCGGTTTCACAAAACAGATGATTCGCGATGCTTCACAACACCTCGGGTTGAGCACGTGGGACAAACCGGCAGCGGCGTGTTTGGCCTCGAGAATCCCTTATGGCACCACGGTTTCCGTGAGCCTGCTGTCGAGGGTGGAACGAGCTGAAGCAGGTCTGAAGGCGCTCGGGTTTGACGCTATTCGCGTCCGTCATTATGGCGACACTGCCCGTTTGGAAATCCCGCTGGACGGTCTTACCAAGGTTCTGGATCGTCGCGAACTCGTTGTCGAGGCTGTCAAGGCTGCCGGTTACGACTACGTCACCCTTGACCTCGAAGGCCTGCGCAGCGGCAACCTCAACGCGGCGTTACGCCGACAGTGAGCGACCTTGGGCCATATGCCCAACCGCTATTTGACAGTCTGCGAGACGCCGTGCCGCATTGGGTGAAAGAGTGCTTGGTGCGATTCAACGTCGACCCCGGCGATGAAGGGGAGTGCGCGTGGAGGCTCATAGAAGGCGACCTTCATGCAGCTCTTGACCTCGCAGCTGAAACGGCGGGGCCGAACCCCCTGGCGGTGCTGCGCCGAGCGGCGACTATTCCATCACAACGGTTGGCAGCTGTTGGCGTCGCTGCGGTAGGCCGTGACGAATTCAACGTGCGTCGGTCGCCACACGACGTGTACGACCTCGAACCCGCCGCGTGGCGAGATTTCGGCGACGACATCCAGGAGCTCGGCATCATCTGGGGTGCCGCCAAAACCCACACCCACCTACGCCGGAGGCTGCGTCATGATTCTGGGACTACGCCGGAGGCTGCGTCCAGCCAACACTGATTGAGCGGCCGCGGTCTTCGAAGAAGAGGCAATCGTCAGGGCACGCAAATGGCACGTGCTCAGCTACGCCGAGGCGGCATTTCTCGATGACGGAAGCCGCCGCACCTGCGCCGACGCTGCGCGTCGAATAGTGCTTGCAATCTTTTCTCACGGCCATCCCCCTCAGTCTGTCAGCTCTGAGCTCCACGTCGGCGGCAAAACGCATACGATGGACCAATGAAGCTGATCACCGCGATCGTCAAGCCGTTCAAGGTCGATGATGTCAAAGACGCCCTCAACGGCGTCGGCATTAGCGGTCTCACCATTTCAGAGGTGCAGGGCTTCGGCCGTCAAGGTGGCCACACCGAGGTCTACCGCGGCACCGAGTACAAGGTTGACTTCGTGCCGAAGGTCAAAATCGAAGTAGTGGTCAGCAACGAAGATGTTGATCGAATAGTCGACACGATTGCGTCGGCCGCCCGCACAGGAAAAATTGGCGACGGCAAAGTGTGGGTGACCGCGATTGAATCACTCATCCGAATTCGCACTGGCGACCAAGGCAATGACGCTCTGTAGTGGCAGTTGATTTTGCTGCCGCTCGCCTTGCCGTAGTCGCCGACGCCGCTCTATCGGCTCGTGAGCTTTCGAGTCTGTTGGTCAGCGTCACCGACGACTACCTGAGAAAAATTTTCGCCGGGGCAACGGGCGAGAAACCTGATGGCGTAGCGCTCGTTGCGGTCGGTGGCTACGGGCGAAACGAGCTATGCCCAGGTAGCGATCTTGACCTCCTTTTGTTGCACACCGATGACCGCAAAACGACCAAGCGAGTCGTCGAGATCGCCGAAAAAGTGTGGTACCCAATTTGGGACGCCGGCGTGAAACTGGGCCACGCGGTGCGCACGGAAGCGCAAGCCCTCGCGTTAGCGGTCGATGATCTCGACACGGCAACAGCGCTGCTCAGTGCCCGCCATGTAGCTGGCGACGAGACACTCACGAAGAGCTTGCGTGAACATGCCAAAACCGCGTGGAAGCGTCGTGGCGTCCAGTGGCTTGGCCGGCTCGTGGAAGCCCGTGATGATCGTCACTCGAAGGCGGGCGATGTGGCGTTTTTGTTGGAGCCGGACCTCAAAGGCGGGTGGGGCGGCCTGCGTGATGTTCAAGTAATTCGGTGGGCGAATTCCACCGGCAAACTCAGCACTCCCCCCGACGAAGCCCGCCTCGCTGAAGCCTATGAGGTGCTCTTTGGGGCACGGTGCGAGTTACATCGCATCACCGGACGACCTAACGATGTGTTGCGCCTCGAGGATCAAGATGCAGTGGCGCGAGTTCTGGGCGATGCCAATGCTGATGTTTTGATGGCGCGTATTTCGAGTGCAGCTCGCACTATTGCCTGGCTCGGCGATGAAGTGTTTGATCGGGTCGAAGTGGCGCTTGGTTTGGCGCCCGAGATTCCCGATGGGCCGGTGGAAACTGGGATTGTGATCCGGGACCGCGCCGTGCACCTCACCGCCGATGCCCTGGTGTCGCGCCATCCGACGATCGCTCTTCGGGCTGGCATTGTGGCAACTCGCTTAGGCACGCGAATTGATCGGGCTTCGCTCGAACGAATAGCAACCGAACTGCCGGTGCTCACGGGTCAATGGCCAGCTGACATGGCCGACGCGTTGGTGGAGTTGTTGTTGGAAGGTCATGCCGCGATTCCGGCGCTCGAGGCGCTCGACCAAGTCGGTGCCCTCGTCAAAATTCTTCCCGAGTGGGCGCCGGTGCGCAACCGACCGCAACGCAACGTGTATCACCGATTTACCGTCGATCGTCATCTGTTTGAAGCTGCTGCCGAGGCAGCAAAATTGGCCGATCGGGTTGAACGAAAAGACTTGTTGGTGATCGGCGCGTGGCTGCACGACATTGGCAAGGGATACCCCGGCGACCACACCGAAGTCGGCATCAACCTGGTGCACACAATCGCCAATCGGATGGGATTCAACCACGCCGATGCCGCGGTCCTTGGCGACATGGTGCGTTTCCATCTCTTGCTACCTGATGTGGCGACTCGACGAGATTTGTCTGACGACGCCACGATCACGGCTGTCGCTACGGCCATTGGTTCCCAATCCACACTCGACCTTTTGGACGCCCTCACCGAGGCCGATTCGAAAGCCACCGGGCTCACTGCGTGGGGTAATTGGAAAGCCGAACTCGTTCGCGAATTGATCGACAAAACATCCCACGTGTTGGGCGGGGGATTGCCAGCCGATCTCGTGGCGACGGTCCCCACACAAGAACATCGCCGCATCATGGATCGCCGCGAATTCACCGTGCTTGGGCATGGCGACACTTTGACGGTCGTCACCGTTGATCGGCCCGGCACGTTTCGTAGAGTCGCTGGGGTGCTGGCGTTGCGTGGTCTGGACGTATTGGGTGCCGACGCCTATTCCGATGACACGGGCATGGCACTTTCGGTTTTTCGCGTCGCTGTCCCGCCGCTGGGCGAGCCTGATTGGGACCGCGTTGTCGAGGATTTGACTGCCGCGTTGCGGGGGAGACTGGCCGTCGAGAGTCGCCTTGACGAGCGGGTAAAAACGTACGCCAAAAGGTCCAAAGCGAAGGTGGGCGCCACCGCAAGTCAAGCGCCGAAAGTGGTATTCGATAACGATGCCACACCGTCGGCCACGGTGCTCGAGGTCCGTTGCGTGGACGGTATCGGCGTGTTGTACCGCATCGCTCGAGCGCTAGCCGAGATGATGTTGGACATTCGCACGGCCAAGGTTGCCACGCTCGGTCACGACATCGTGGACACCTTTTACGTCCGCGATGTGGATGGCAACAAGATCCTCGATGAGGACACGCAGCGCGAGATTGAGCGAGCGATTCGCCACGGTTTGGCGTAGTGGCATGACACCAGACATGCCCGCCACGTCTCATGAGCTGGCCCGCTGGGCTGAGTCTCTGGCCGCCATTGCTCGCACCGGGTTGGCCTTCACCGAAAGCCTGTATGAGCGCGAACGATTCGAAGAGGTGCTGAAGGTGGCCGCCGACATTCGCGTCCGTTTCGACAGCGAGCATCACGTATCGGTGGTCGTCGAGGAGTGGATTCAATCGGTGGGCCAAGGCGTTGCCGGGTACGTCACGCCAAAGGTCGCAGTGGGCGCCGTTGTCGGTAATGACAACGGCCAACTGCTGCTGGTACAACGCTCAGATTCACTCATTTGGCTGTACCCAACGGGGTGGGCTGATGTTGGTTACTCGCTGAGCGAAGTGGTCGTGAAAGAAGTCGAGGAGGAAACCGGAATCGAGTGCGAACCACTTCAGGTGCTCTCGATCGTGGACGGATTTCGGATGGGATTCACCAGGGTGCCCATGCACTTGGTGGTGTTCCACTGTCGGGCTACGGGCGGCTCGATCAACCGTCATCCACTCGAAACCGCTGACGCTGGCTGGTTCGATTTCAACGACTTACCTGAGCCAATGCCCGGAGCGCAGTGGTGGCTGCCCATGGCCCATGCTGCGATCGTCGGCGGCGAACAATTTGCTACCAGTTTCGATGCCCCACGTCCCGAAATATGGCAGGGCGATCACACGAAATAACGGGCCGCCGTACTGTACAGGCGGCCGACGTTACGCCAATTGAGTCAGGAGCGCCTGCACGATTGAGACTTTGCCTTGGGTCGATTCCCAATCGTCGCCGATCGCCGTGTGATCGACCATACCGCTCACATCGGGGGCAATTCCTAGCACCGCTTCGCCGCATCGCGCCAAGATGGCCGGCTCGATTTCGTCGTCGTAGGCCACAAATATTTCGAGACCATCCCACAGCGACGCCGGTGGCACAATCGGTGGGCGTTGGGTCGCGACGGCTAGAGCGATACGGGAAAATACTTCGGTGCTGGCCACTTTGGGTGGCTTGTGATAGCTGGCCACTGGATGCAACCGCCACTCGATTGCTTCACCGTTTGGGCCGTCATCCCGGATCCAAACTTGAGAACCATTCACGTATGCGTCGGTGGGCTCGCCCAGATGCGTATCCAGCGCCACCACCACGGCATCGCTAATTTTCCAGAGCGCGCTGGCAACTCGGGCTCCCATGTTTGAGCGTTACTCTGAGGCCTGGTCGCGAAGAAATTGTTCGACTTCGGCAACGAGTTCATCGGGATTCGTTTGCGCGAGCGGCACCGTGCCCGAGCCAGCCGGATGGCTGTTATCGTCAGTCGAAAGGTCGCCCGTGCCGGGGTCAAGCGTCATCACAAACTCGGCAATCTTCGGGTCGTTCTGTACCCATTCGTCGATCTGTTGGTTGTAGCGTCGCGTCACCGAAGCCAGCTCGTCAGTGTTGACAAATGCTCCGGTTACTGCGGCAACATATTTTGTGAGCGCGAGGGCGGCCTTCGGAAATGCCTGTTGGTTGAGATAGTGCGGCACTGTTGCCCACATCGACATGGCGGGAAGCCCAGCACGGTGCATGGCATCGGTGAGCACGCCCACGATTCCAGTCGGGCCCTCGTAGCGCGATTGCATCAAGTTGTAACGGTCCAGAAGGTCATTGTTTGACGAAGTACCAATGATCTGCGGCTCAGCTGTGTGGGCTATTTCGGAGTGCAACGCGCCAAGGGTGATGACCAGGTGGGCATCAAATTTTTGAGCGATGCCGATGAGTTGATCCGAGAAGCGACGCCACCGCAACTGCGGCTCGCGGCCACGAAAAACAATGACATCAAACGCACCAAAATTCTCTCGCCCGGCGTAAATTTTTACGCCGGGCCATTCGATTTCGCGCACGTTGTTGTCGTCCAGTTTGACGACGGGGCGCACCGTGGCAAATTCAAAAAATTCTTCAGGATCGAGATCGGCGACCTCGGTGAGGTTCCACTCGCGAATCAAGAAGTCAGCGGTCAGCGAGGCGGCCTGACCGGCATCGCTCCAACCTTCGAAGGCGGCGATAATAATTGGCGCCTCCAAATGTGGTTGCGCCCCCCAGCGAACAAACTCCATGGTGCAACCCTAGTGTCGGTGGGCGTCCATCCATGCAGCGCCGAAATCCACCAGTGCCCGCATGGGTATGAGCCGACCTTTTCCACTTCCGAGCGGGCCGACTTTTTCCAAACCTGTCGACGCCGCGAATGCTGCGCCGATTTCGGCGAAGTCGTCGTCATCGGTATCGAGCGTTTCGTAGGTAACCCACTGGCGTTCTCCGTTGCGAAATATCGGCGCACTCTCAACTTTTCGCCGGGCGCTGGCCGGTGTCGACCGGTGTTCGCTGAGATGTAGCGATGTGTTGTTGGCATGCCCGGTGCCGCACATCAGAATCCATCCATCCAGGTCGTAGAGACGCGCTAACGGAGACAGCTCACCGAGGTGGCTAGCCAGGTCGTGATGGTCAAGAAGCACGTCCGTATTGGGGCCAATCGCGGCAAAGGACACTTGCGGGTGGTAGCCGCGACGCACGTTGGGGTAGTGGCGAAACAGTTCATTGATGCGCCCCATTTCGCGTGTGCCAGTGCGCAGCGGATCAAAGGCCGGCATGTGCTCGCGCAGCACCGGCCACCACAATTCGGGTACGGGCGGATTTTCCCATTTTCCTGGGTCTGACAAGTCGCCGCTGAACGTCGGCATCATGATGGTGCCAGAGTCGCCAAACGCGGCGAGCATCGCCTCCACGACAGCGTGAGCGCTCCCCACCACGTAGCCCAGGGCTGATAGCGACGAATGGACTAACGCGTTCATACCTGGTTGTACGCCAAGGTTTCTGAGGTCGCGCGTTAAGGACGTGATGGTGGACGGTAGTGCGCTGGTGCTACGGGCCGCGTCATTGATCGAGCGAAGTTCTCCGCCGAAATCAGCTGGCATCTGGCGCTGCTCGGCGGGTAATTTGGCCCGCCGCTTTGGGGTAGCCGTTGGCATCACGGATGGCTTGTGCCCATGGGTCGAGATACGAGCACAGCTCGTCGAGATCGTCGCCAATTGCTTCGATGATCGAACGTTCCTGCATATCGGTGGCATATTCAACGGCTTCTCGAAATGCCCGACCAGCGTCTGTCAATGCGCCATCACCAATGAAGCCACGAGCTTCGAGCGCCGCCCACGTTTCTTCGACCTGTGCGACGCTCCACGCCCGGCTAAATATGTACGACTTGGGCGCGATACCCCAAAATAGTTCCGTCAGCAAGCCGATTTCGATGGGCGTCAAACATGCCCCGACCCAGGCAATCACGTGTGAATCGCCACGATGTTCACGTATGAGATCTGCCGCCCGCCATAGATCTCCGACGGGCGTGCCAGGGTAGCCCAGCGACAACAAACCAGAAAACAAGCCTCGGCCCTGTCCGTGCGCCGCGGCGGCGGCTCGCTGCAGAATCGCCGTCGCCCGCTCTAAACCCGAAGGCGAGTCGCCCAACATGCGCTCAAGGCTCGCCACCGCGCCATGTTCGCGTGCTACCAAGATGCTGGCCCGATCCGTGATCTGCCAGCCGGCTGTCACGGCGGGCACGACCGCAACCGGGTTGAACACGCCAAAACTCATGGCAACTATCTCGCCGGGCACCTGGCCCATGCACGCACCACGGCTCGTGAAGTACGCCACCCCGTCGGGAAGTTGCAACCCACCGATGTCGCCCGGTGAGGCGCTGAAACCCAAAGCCGTGTATCCCTCATGACACTCTTGAGCAAAATACACATTTGCCGCGAGCGGTTCGATTGACCGGCCAAGGCGGCGGGCGCGGGCACTGACGTCATCGTTGCTGAGCATCCCGGTAGTTTGTCCCCAAAGGAGTCTCATGAGTGATGTCGTAGTCGAAATACTAAGCGAAGTGACCCAAGAAATTGTTGAGGCGTTCGCAATGCTGATCCCACAGTTGTCGAAATCCAACCCACCACCCACCGCTGCTGAGCTCGCGACGATCATCGAGAGCGAAGCCTCAACGTTGTTCGTGGCTCGAGTGAACGGCGCAATTTGTGGCTCGCTAACCCTGGCGACATTTCGCATTCCGACCGGCGTGCGAGCGTGGATCGAAGACGTTGTGGTCGACGACTCTGCTCGTGGGCATGGAGTAGGGGCAGCGCTGAATCACGCGGCCATCGGCAAGGCACGCGAGGCTGGCGCGGTCAGCGTTGATCTCACCTCTCGGCCGAGTCGCGAAGCAGCGAATCGTTTGTATCAGCGATTGGGTTTCAAACTGCGTGAAACCAATGTGTACCGATTCGACGGGTGACCAGTTGTGAGTGCCCTCACCGAATTGATCTACGACGTGCATGGTCACGTCGGCGTAGTCACCCTGAATCGCCCCGACGCCCGCAACGCGCTCACCCACACCACCTATCGCGAACTGGAAACCGTGATCCGGACGTCGACGGCAAGATGTTTGATCATTACCGGAGCGGATCCTGCTTTTTGTTCAGGCGATGACGTACGACAGGTCATGGGCGGCGGCACCGGCAACACTCCGTCGATGGGTATCACCCCAAAACTCACGCCCGCCGCCGACGCGCTATTGCATACCGACATTCCGTTGATTGCCGCAGTGAACGGCGCCGCCGTTGGATGGGGGATGGAGCTGGCCGTGATGTGCGACATTCGTATCGCCAGCGAACGGGCAAAATTTGGTGAGCTGTTTGTGTTGCGAGGTTTAGTGAGTGACGTTGCCGGCCTCGGTCGCCTGGCCCAGCTAGTGGGCCGTGAGAAGGCCGCAGAGATCCTCTTCACTGGCGAGGTGATCGATGCTGCGTCGGCGCTCGATTGTGGCTTAGCGAGCCGTGTGGTGCCTCATGAATCTTTGATGACCGCCGCCATGGACCTCGCCAGTCGGATCGCCGCCAACCCTCCGTTGGCAGTGCAGTCGCTCAAGGCCGGTCTGCGCATGGCACTCGACCCCGACTGGCACGAACTCGGGGCATGGGTATCAACGAATCTGGGCCGACTTTTTCAAACCGCCGATCACCGAGAAGGTGTCAAATCGTTCCTAGAAAAGCGGCCGGCGGTATTTACCGGCGAGTAGCGGTGTCTTGGGCTTCGAGCGCTCGTTGAGCAAGAATTTTGCCGACCTTCTTCTTTACCTGAATCGTGCCGATGATCAGCGCCAAAATCACAATTGCGCCGAGAACGAAATACACGGACTTGGGCATTTTGTTACCGGCGTACACAATGTAGAGATCAGGAATGATGAACGTAGCGAGCGCGATCAAGCCCTCTCTTCTGGCGTCGTGGTAGCGCTCATCGGCGAGTGAAATAACCAACCGTGCGGTGTTAACGCCATCGATTGCTGCGCACACCAAATCAATCGCCAGGTAGATCCATACGTTGACGCCGTAATCGCCCAGGGCCCTCCACACGACGAACGCACGGATCAAGCTGTAGGCGATGACAGCGCCAAACCACACCCGTGACAGAGTTTTGCGTCGAGCATGTTGCTCGTCAGTGATGGCTTCGCCTGGCATAACCTGACTAGGTTACAGCGGCACGTAGGGGCGAATTACGTCACGCGCTTTACGTCAGTCCGACAGGGGAGTCATGACATCGCACCAAGATTCAACCGGCTTGTTGGAAGAGGCTGCTGACCTGCTGTCGGCGGCGGTGGCACTGCGTCGAGATTTGCACCAGCATCCTGAGGTCGGCATTGAGTTGCCGCGTACGCGTGATCGTATTTGTGAGGAGATCGACAACCTCGGGATCACGGTCACGAAAGGTGTGAGCACGACGAGCGTGATTGGCTTGCTCGAAGGGTCGCGCCCAGGCCCGACGGTGCTGTTGCGGGCCGACATGGATGCACTGCCGATGCCAGAAGACACCGGCACTTCGTACTCGTCAGCTATCGACGGCGTCATGCACGCCTGCGGTCATGACTTGCACGTGTCGATGCTTGTGGGGGCGGCGCGACTCTTGAGTGCCCGACGCAACGATTTCGCGGGTCGGGTGCTTTTCATGTTTCAGCCTGGCGAAGAAGGTTTCGGAGGTGCCCCGATGATGATCGAAGAGGGTCTTCTCTCTGTGCCACTGTTGTCGACGGGCGAAACCTCGCCCGTGACAGGTGCCTTCGCCATTCACGCCACGCCGAGTATCCCGGCAAAGTTTTTTGCCCTCAAAGGTGGCACGCTGATGGCGTCGGCCGACACGCTCCAGATCGTGGTGACCGGGCGCGGCGGTCACGGTTCGGCTCCCCACAATGCGTGTGATCCGGTGCCGGTGGCGTGCGAAATATCGATCGCGCTCCAGACCATGATCACTAGAGCAATCGACGTGTTTGACCCCGCAGTGGTCAGCGTTACACAGATCACGGCCGGCACCGCCAACAACGTGATTCCCGAGACAGCCACGATCATTGGCACGATTCGCGCCGTATCTGAGCGCACCCGCAGCAAGGTGCACGACGGCATTCGCCGAGTCGCCGAGGGAATCGCGGCCGCGCATGACACCAACGTTGAGGTCGAAA
>JAYWAI010000235.1:0-4967 GCA_043782545.1 Acidimicrobiia bacterium | reverse complement strand
TGGACTTTTACACGATGTACGCGGCGTTGCGGCACGCAGTCGTGATGGCCCGCGTCACGTTGCGTTCGGTGCACTTTGGTACTGCGGTGTTGCCCGAGCAACTCGACGACATGGTGCCCCATAAAGCCACCGTCTACGCCATGATTGCCGGCACCTACTGGCCCTCACTGGCGACGTGATTGGCTAGGGGCGCCAAAGCCGAAGTGGCACGATGCGACTGGCGTGAGTGAAGTCGCGATCGGTGGTCAACATCGTGAGCTCACGCTCCAGACACAGCGCCACGAGGAGCGCGTCGACCGTGCCAAGTTGGACGCCCTTCTTGCGACATTTGGTCCAGACTTCGGCTGCTGATGTGTGGGTGAGCTTGTCGGGATTCACAAACCCGAGTTTGGAAAACATGGTCGAGAACTCCAACATCTGCCGAGGTTTGGAGACTCCTTGCAGCAGTTCTTGGAGTATGACCCCGGTAGTGACAACGATCTGGTTTGATGTCAACGCGGCGCGAAGCGCGTCGACGTGAACGTCGTGAACGTCGATTGGACGTCGAAAGGCAAGTGACCACACGCTGGTATCGACCAGGAGTCGATCGGCCATAGTTATTGGCGCTGCGACTTGTAGTCGTAGTCAGCTTTCCATTCGATTTTCCCGAAAAGGCTGACCAGTTCTGCTTGTTCTCGACGGGCTACGTACTCCTGCAGCGCTTCGGTCACGGCGTCTTTTTTGGTGCGCTTGTTACTGACGCGCAGCACCTCGTCGAGAAGGTGTGGGTCGAGCGAAAGGTTGGTGGCCATGTGTGAAAGTCTACACACATGGCCACACAACCGCTAGATGTAGTAGCCGGTGACGTCCACGATGAGGTGGGTGGCGGTGTCGGTGTAAATGCACACTTGGCCGTTTGTGCCGACTTTGGCGATGGCTCCGTTGGCAATGGTTTGCCCGGCGTTGTAGTTGAGGTTCGACGCGTTGGGTTGCGTGGTGCCGCACGGGAACACGGTCACGAACCCGCCGACCGTGGAGCCGGTGACGGTGATGTTGAGCACCACGGTCGTAGCGTTCGCGGGCACGCCCCCGCGCCCTGTCACCGTCAGTTGTGTCACCGAACCAGTTGCCCGAACGCCAATAGCCTCGAATGCGTGATCGATGGTTTGTGACCCGGAACGACTGTCGAGCACCCGAGCCGGGTCTAGTGACGCGAAGTTGGCCGTTGATGGGTAATACCCCGTGACATCGACGAGCAGATGCGTGTCGGTATCGGCGTAGATGCACACTTGGCCATTCGTGCCAATCTTGCTGATTGTGGCGTTAGCAATTGTTTGGCCCGCGGCATAGTTCAGCGTTGATGAGTTGGGTTGGGTGATACCGCACGGAAACACGGTGATGAACCCACCGGCTGAAGATCCGGTGGAGGTGATGTTGAGCACTGCAGCGGCCGCGGTTGACGAGAGGTTGCCACGACCGGCGACGGTGACCTGGGTGACAGTGCCCTTGGCCCGAATTCCGGCACCCTCGTCTTGGTGATCCACGGTTTTACCGCCGGTGCGTGTGTCCATGAGTCGTGCTGGATCGATGGTTCCAAATGGCGCGGTGGCGGGAAAATACCCCTCGATGTCGACAATGAGGTGAGTCGGCGATTCACTGTAAATGCACACGTCGCGCAACATGCCGAGTTGCACAATGGCTTGGTTGGCAACGGTGCTGCCTGCCGAATAGTTGAGGTTCGACGAGTTTGGACGAGTCGGCGTGCAGTTGTACACGGTTAGGAAACCGTCGTTTGTCGAACCGGTCGAGGTGACGTTGAGTACAACAGCGCTGGTGTTGTTCGGCGTGATGGAGCGTCCAACGACAGGAATGACGGTCGTGGAGCCAGCGGCCACCGCGCCGGTGCCTTCAAAGAGGTGGTCGATAGTTTTAGCTCCAACGCGGGTGTCAACAATGCGTTGCGGATTAATCGAGACATACTCAGGTGGCGGTGGCGGGCTACCGCCAGTGAGGTATAGAACAGTCGTGGGCACAAGTGCATAGTTGGTGGTGTTGTCGCCGATTTGGCCCCGGTTATTTGATCCCCAACACTTCACCGAGTTGTCGAGTAGCACGGCACAGTTGTTAAACCATGAAGCCGAAATTTTTGAAACCGTCGAAAGACCCCCGACGGTTTTTGGGGTGAGCGAGTCGTTGTAGGTGCCATCGCCCAGTTGGCCGGTACCGTTTGAGCCCCAACACTTCACGGTTCCGTCGGCCAAAAGCGCGCACGAGTGTTTCCCACCGAGGCCGAATCCAACGGTGCCTGTGAGCCCAGGCACGGTGACGGGCGTCGGCGAATTCACAATGGTGCTGTCGCCAAGTTGGCTGAAATCGTTCCTGCCAAAGCACCGAACGCTGCTGGCCAACGCCATGCAACTGTGGTAGCGACCCACGCCGATGTGCGTGACGCCCGCCGCACCGGTGACGGCGAGTGGAGTCATGCTGTTGTTAAATCCGTTGGCTGTGTTTCCTAGCTCGCCGTCAAGGCCACGCCCCCAGCAGTTCACGATGCCCGATGCCATGAGAGCGCACGTATGATCGCCGCCGGCCGCGATATCGACGACTCCCGTCAGGTTCATCACGGCAACCGGCGTGGCGCCGCCGTTGACCGGGACATTACCGAGTTGGCCGATCGAGGCGTAGCCCCAACACATCACGGTGGCGTTCACGAGCAGCGCACAAGTGTGACCTGAGCCTGCAGCAAGTTTCGCCACAGGAGGTAACCCTGCCACGGTGGTTGGCGTGTACGTTCCCGCACCGATATAGCCCAGTTGATTCACGAGATTGAATCCCCAGCATTTCACGGCTCCGGTCGTCACCACGGCACAGGTGAACAGGGCGCCTGCCGTGATTTGGGTCACACCACTGAGACCAACGACGTCGACCGGTGTGAGATTGTCGCCCGGGTTGGTGGAGTTGCCGAGTTGCTTCTGATCGTTGCGGCCCCAACAGCGCACGTTGCCGGTGGTCAACAACACGCATGCGTGATTGTCTCCTTGGGCGGTCATCACGGTGCCCACAACGGCCGAAGCTGGCGGCGCAGGAAGCGCCACAAATCCAATGGCGCCGCCGAGGAAGGCCGCCGTAATGAGAGCTATTCGTTTCAATAGATGTTGCATTGAGTTACCGCCTGAGAGGTAGGAGAGTCACGAGGATTTGAAATGTGCCGGGTAGCAAAACGCCGCTAGATGTAGTAGCCGGTGACGTCCACGATGAGGTGGGTGGCTGAGTCGGTGTAGATGCACACTTGGCCGTTTGTGCCCACCTTCGCGATTGCCCCGTTGGCAATGGTTTGCCCGGCGTTGTAGTTGAGATTCGACGCATTGGGTTGCGTGGTGCCACACGGGAACACGGTCACGAACCCGCCGGCGGTTGACCCGGTGACGGTGATGTTGAGCACGACGGTCGTAGCCAGTGCCGACGTGCCCGCACGCCCAGCGACGGTGAGTTGTGTCACCGAGCCAGAGCCGGTCTTGCCGGTTCCTTCCATGAGGTGGTCGACCGTTGTTGCTCCGACGCGGCTGTCGAGGATTCGTGCCGGTAGAAACGACGAGAAGCCTGACGTAATTGGAAAGTAGCCGTTGACGTCGATGAGGAGATGCGTCGCAGTATCGGTGTAGACGCATATATCGCCAGCGCCACCGATGATGCTGATGGCGGCGTTGGCGATGGTTTGGCCGGCGTTGTAGTTCAGCGTCGATGCATTGGGTTGCGTTTCGCCACACGGAAATACGGTGATGTAACTCCCGGCGCTGCTGCCAGTCACGGTGATGTTGAGCGCCACCGCGGTGGCGGTGGCTGGTATGCCGTAACGCCCGGCGATGGCCACGTGCGTTGTGGCGCCGGCGGCGAGTATGCCACCACCTTCGAGTTGGTGGTCAACCGTTTGAGCGCTAACGCGAGTGTCGATAATTCGCCCGGGCACGAGGGGCGTAAAGAAGGTGCTGGCTGGGAAGTAGCCGTTGATGTCGATGACGATGTGAGTGGCGGCGTCGGCGTAAATGCAGATGTCTCCCTGTTTGCCGATCTTGGCGATCACTACATTGGCAACGGTGTCGCCGGTGTTGAAATTCACATTTGAGGCGTTCGGGCGAGTTGCGTCACACGGGTACACCGTGAGGAATCCGTCGCCTTGAGCTCCAGTGGCAGTGACGTTGAGCGACACCGCGGTGGTATCGGTCGGCGTTTTGACGCGGCCAGCTAGGTCCATCGTGGTGGTTGACCCCGCGGCGACCACACCGGTGCCTTCGTATTGGTGATCGGCTGTGGTTGCGCCGGGCCGTGTATCCATAAGTCGCTGCGGATCTAGTGGCGTGAATTCCGGCGGCGGAGGTGGAGAGCCGCTGTTGAGGTACAGAACGGTTTGAGGAAGGTTGGCATTGAAGGTTGTGTTGTCGCCGACCTGACCCTTGTTGTTGTAGCCCCAACATTTTACGGTGTTGTCGCTCAATGTGACGCAGGTGCCGTAGAACGACGCCGACGCTTGCACTCCGGTGGTGACGCCAGAGACGCTCACGGGCGTGTATGCCGGTACGTTTCCACCAGATCCGTTGCCGATGGCGCCGTCGATGTTCCAGCCCCAACATTTCATGCCTCCAGTGGTAAGTACAGCGCATGAGTGAAATCCGCCGAGCGCCAACGAAACCGTTGCGGTGAGACCGATGACGGTCACGGGCGCGGCGCTCTTGGCGACGCCGCCGTTCCCAAGTTGGCCGTGGTCGTTGAGGCCGAAACACTGGACGCTGTTGGCGAACGCCATGCACGAATGATTTCGGCCGGCCGCAATGTGTGTGACACCCACGAGCCCGCTCACCGTTGCCGGCGTCGCGTTGTTGGCGTACCCGTTGGCTGTGTTGCCGAGTTCACCGTCGAGACCGCGTCCCCAACATTTCACGTTGCCCAAAGCGACGATCGCACAGGCGTGATCACCGCCCGCGGCGATGTCA